>DATFWC010000748.1:0-9170 GCA_035259885.1 Xanthobacteraceae bacterium | reverse complement strand
CCGAGCCGCTCAGACGTGAGCTCGCCGTTGCGGCGCTCGGTGTGCACCTTGCGCTCGAACGTATAGAACGCGATCTGCCGCACCACCGTATTGATCATGTCCTCGACCTTGGCCGCCAGCATGGCCTTGCGCTCTTTGCGGTCGCTGGTGGCGGCGAGCAGTTTTTTGAACGTCAGCATCTCGCCGAACACGCTCGCGGTCTCGGCAAGCGTGAGCGGCGTCGGCGCCATCAGGGCGCCGTTGGGCGCCGCCAGCACCTGGTGCACGCCGTGGCCAAGTTCGTGCGCAAGCGTCATCACGTCGCGCGGCTTGCCCTGATAATTCACCAGCACGTAGGGGTGCGCCGACGGCACGGTGGGATGCGAGAAGGCGCCGGGCGCCTTGCCGGGCCGCACCGGGGCGTCGATCCAGCGATCGGTGAAGAAGCGTTCGGCGATCGACGCCATGCGCGGCGAGAACGCCTGGTAGGCGGAGAGCACCGTCTTCTGCGCCTCCGGCCAGGCGATGGTGCGGCTCGGCACCTTGGGCAGCGGCGCGTTGCGATCCCAGTAGGGCAGGCGCTTCCTCCCGAACCAGTGCGCCTTGAGCGCATAGTAGCGATGCGACAGGCGCGGATAGGCGGCGCGCACCGCCGAGACCAGCGCCTCGACCACTTCGGGCTCGACCCGGTTGGCCAGGTGGCGCGACGCCGCGATGTCGGGAAAGCCACGCCAGCGGTCGGAAATCTCCTTGTCCTTGGCCAGCGTGTTGGTGATCAGCGTGAACACGCGCAAACTCTCGCCGAACGTTTTCGCCAGCGCCTCGGCGGCGGCCTTCCGCTTCCCGCCGTCGCGGTCCTGCAGCAGGTTGAGGGTGGGCTCGATCAGCAGCGATTTGCCGCCCACCTTGAAGCGCAGGCCGGCGATGGTCTCGTCAAACAGGCGATTCCAGGCGCTGTAGGCGGTGACCGATTTTTCGTGAAACAGCTGCTCGACCCGGTCCTCGAGCTGATATGGCTTTTCCCTGCGCACGTCCTCGATCCACGGCCGGTAGTGACCGAGCGCCGGATCCTGCATGGCGCGCTCGAGCACGTCGTCGTCGATGCGGTTGAGCTCGAGGGTGAAGAACAACGTGTGCGTCGAGGCGGTAGTGAGGCGATCCTGCACGTCGCCATAGAACTTGGTGCGCACCGGATCGGTGGTGTCGCCGGCGTAGACGAGGCTCGCATAGGAGGCGAGGCGGCCCATGAGATCGTCGAGCGCTTCGTAGCGCTTCACGGCTGCGGCGAGCGCGCCGCCGCCCGCGGCGGCGAGCCCGGCCAGCTTGCCCTTATAGGCCTGCTCGAAATCCTTGGATTCGGTGTCGGCGCGCTCGAGATCGCGCTTCACCTCGGGCGCACCGGGCGCCGCGTAGAGATCCGACAGGTTCCATTCGGGAAGCTTTTCGCGGCCTTTGGTTTTCTTGGCGGCCTTACGCGCGACGGCCTTTGCCGTCGCATGGGTCGTGGCGCGGATCATGGCGTGCTCTTATGTCCAATGAGGCTGGCCCGCAAAATAAGGATTGCGCGCCGCAAGACAACACCGATGATCGGGGCGCCGCTCACGCGAGAGCGGCAAGCTGTGGCGCAAAATGGACCAGCAGGTCCTCGCCCTCGCCCAGCAAGGCTTCCACCTTTTCCTCGAAGATCTCGCGGACCGCATACCAGACGAGCGCCGCGCGCGCGACGAACTGCACCTTCCTGGCGTGCAGAAACGATTTGGCTGTTTCTGCCAGCGCCCGCAGGTTGGCGTGCTCGGACAGAACCTGCCCGCTCCCATCTTCCAGCACATAGAGCGACCCGAGGCGGGACACGCACAGAATGCAGTCGTGATCGGGCGGCGGACCGATCAGGTAGAACTGCGGGTCTCCGGCTTCCGTGGCGCCGACCTCCCATGCCACGGCTTTGCCGCTCGCGCAGCTCGGCGCAACGCCGGCGACGACTTGTTTCAGCTCGACCGCCGTCCAGCCAGCCGGGCGCCACCGCCCGGGAAATTCAACCACATTCATCGCCTGACCTCGAACAGGATTCGGTGCAGCTCCGGATCATAGTACGCCAGCAGCTGGCGCGCGAAAGTGGACGGTTTGACGCCGACCGCCCGCGCCCATGCCGCCATGCTTTCGGTCGGGACACGGCCGAAGCCGTTCTCCACTTGCGAGACGAAGGTGTAGTACTTGAAGCCGAGCCGTTCGGCGAGCTCGATTTGCGACAAGCCCGCACGGCCCCTGAGCTGCTTCAGCCAGGCCCCCGCCTGCCTTCGCTGCTCCTTGGCCTCGGGCGCCGTCTTGGCGAACTGCGTCCGTCCCATGGCGGCCAACCTTCTTGCCCGTAGTTTCAAAGTGACTAAACTATTGTATGCTCATTTCTGGACATCAAATGCAGCATAACACGATCCCCAGAGGCCAGGAAGACCGGCGGACAGGAGCTCCCATGCCCAGCCCATCGCAAAACCTCGCCGCTCGCCACGCCGCCGCTTCCGTCGGCCCGCCGGCCGCCTTCGTCACTGCTCTCCTGATCGCGTTCGCGCCGCTGGCCCTGTCCCGGCTCGTCCTGCCTCATGATCTGGCGCTGCCGCTGGCCAGCACGCTGCTGCTGGTCCTGGCCGCCCCGATCGCGCTTGTCGGCTGGAAGCGCGGGCGCCCCGCCGGCCGCGACAGCATCACCTACCTCGACGTCGCCGGCGCCCTCACGTTCATCGGGATCTTCGCCGCGACCCTCATGGATCCGGATCAGATGATGCGGATCGTCGACGCCCAGCGCGAGGACTAGCCATCCGCCGCACGGCCGGGCCGAAAGCATCTTTCCGTCACGATGAACCGCGAGGATTGAATCCGTGAACCTGCACCACAAGCCGAACGCCGCCGCCAGCCCGCACCTCGAGCATGCTCCCGTCGTGCCATCGTCTGCGGCGGATGTCCCGCCGCACCGCGCGGGGGCGCAGGACGTGATAGCGGCGCTGCGCTCCGACGCCGCGCGCGGCCTGAGCGCGGCCGAGGCGCAGGCACGGCTCGTTCAATACGGGCCCAACCGGCTCAAGAGCGCGCCGGAAACGCCGTGGTGGAAGCGCCTGCTGGAGCAGTTCGAGAATTTTCTGGTGATCATCCTGCTTGTCGCCACGGTCATCTCGATGGCCGAATGGCTGCTGCAGGAACCGCGCGAGAGCGCCCTTCCCTACGAGGCGATCGTCATCCTGGCCATCGTTGTGCTCAATGCCCTGCTCGGCTTCATCCAGGAGTCGCGGGCGGAGAAGTCGGTGCGCGCCCTGATGGCGCTGGCCGCGCCCGAATCCACGGTGGTGCGCGACGGCGAGCGCCAGCGCGTCGCCACCCACGACATCGTCCCGGGCGACATCGTGCTGGTAGAGGCCGGAGACAAGATTCCGGCCGACGCCCGCATCGTCGAGGAGGCGAACCTGCACAGCGACGAGGCGCCGCTGACCGGCGAAAGCATGCCGGTGGCCAAGGATGCGCGGCCGGTCGATGCGGAGGCCGGCATCGGCGACCGCCGCAACATGCTGTACTCCGGGACCGTCGCCACCTACGGCCGCGGCCGCGCCGTGGTGGTGGCGACCGGAATGGGAACGGAAGTCGGCCGCATTGCCGGAATGCTCGAGGCTGCCCAGAAGGATCCGACGCCGCTGCAGCAGGAACTCGACCGCACCGGCAAGCGCCTCAGCGTGATCATGATGGGGATCTGCGCCGTCGTCTTCGCCACCGGCCTGATCACCAGTCCGGCCATCACGCTCAACGCGATCCTGAGCCTGTTCCTGTTCGCCGTGGCGCTGGCGGTCGCGGCGATTCCCGAGGCACTGCCGGCGATCGTGACGGTGGGCCTGAGCCTGGGCGTGCGGCGCATGGCGGCCGCGCACGCCATCGTGCGCAAGCTGCCGGCGGTCGAGACGCTCGGCGCCGCCACCGTGATCTGCTCCGACAAGACCGGCACGCTGACGCGCAACGAGATGACGGTGCGCGCCATCGCGACCGCCGACGCATCGGTCGAGGTCGGCGGCAGCGGCTACATTCCGGAGGGCGAATTTACGCTGGACGACGCACCGCTCGCCGCGGCGCCGCATGTGCGCGACGCAGTGGCAAGAATTCTCCAGGCCGCGGCGCTCGCCAACGACGCGGCGCTGACGCAGGCCGAGGGGCGCTGGCGCGTGCAGGGCGATCCGACCGAAGGCGCCCTGATCGTGGCGGCGCGCAAGCTCGGCATCACGGAAGCCGACCTGACAGGTTTTGCGCGCGTGGCGGAGATTCCATTCACCTCCGAGCGCAAGCGTCACACCACTGTGCATCGCGACCCCGAAGACGGCGGCGCATTGCGCGTCTTCGTCAAGGGCGCGCCGGAAGTGCTGCTCGGCCGGTGCCGTCATATCTGGCAGAACGGCAAGGCGATCCCGCTCGGCGACGATCGCCGCGCCGACCTCGCGCGGCGCAACGACGCGCTCGCCGCCCAGGCGCTGCGCACGCTGGCGATCGCGGCGCGCAGCGCGCCGGTCGCCGAACTGGGTCTCGATCCGCAGGCGGTCGCCGAGAAGCGCATGTCCGATGTCGACCTGCCGGACGGCATCGAGGACGATCTCGTGCTGCTCGGCTTCGTCGGCATGATCGATCCGCCGCGCCCGGAAGTGCACGCCGCCGTGGCCACCGCCAGACACGCGCACATCCGCACCGTCATGATCACCGGCGACCATCCGGCGACCGCGGAAGCGATCGCGCGCGAGCTGGAGATCTTCGAGCCGGGCGCCAGACTGGTGACCGGTGCCGAGCTGCGCAGCATGGACGACGCCGCGCTGGATGCCATCGTCGAGCAGGTTCGCGTGTTCGCCCGCGTCGATCCCGAGCACAAGCTGCGCATCGTCGAGGCGCTGCAGCGCAAGGGTCACATCGTCGCCATGACGGGCGACGGCATCAACGATGCGCCGGCGCTGAAGACCGCCAATATCGGGGTCGCCATGGGCATCACCGGCACCGATGTCTCCAAGGAGGCCGCCGACATGGTGCTGACCGACGACAACTTCGCCAGCATCGTCAAGGCCATCGAGGAAGGCCGCGGCATCTACGACAACATTCGCAAGTACCTGATCTATCTCCTGTCGTCGAATGCCGGCGAATTGCTCACCATGTTTGCCGGCGTGATGTTCGCCGGCGCGCTCGGCCTGGCGTCGGCGCATGCCGGGCTGTTTCTCCCGCTGCTCGCCGCGCAACTGCTGTGGATCAACCTGGTCACCGACGGCGCGCCGGCACTGGCGCTCGGCGTCGACCCCAAGGATCCTGACGTCATGGAGCGGCCGCCGCGCCAGCGCGGCGGCGGCGTGCTCACCAGCGAGGACTGGTGGCGCCTCACCGCCATCGGCCTGGCCATGATGGTCGGAACCGTGGCCGTGCTCGACGCCTACTATCCGGGCGGCGTGATCACGCTGTTCGCCCAGGGCAGTGCCCCGAACGCGCAGGACGAGACCTACGCGCGCACCATGGCGTTCACGACGCTGATGATGTTCCAGCTGTTCAATGTGTACAATTGCCGCTCGACCTGGCGCAGCGCCTTGAGCGGGCTCACCGAGAACATATGGCTGATGCTCGCCGTCGCCCTGTCGCTGGCCATGCATGTTGCCGTCATCTACGTGCCGTTCCTGCAGACCGCGTTCCACACCGTGGCGCTGTCGTGGTTCGATTGGGCGGTAGCGACCGCCGTGGCGGCCACGCTCCTGATCGGCATGGAGGTGGTGAAGCTGGCGCTGCGCCACAACGGCCGGACCGCCGGCGCAGGCTTCGCCGAAGCCCGGCAACACCGGCGATCGGAGGCATGAGGCGGCGCCCGCGCCCGCCATTGCCGCCGGCCCGGCCCTTTCGTCTGCGCCCGAATTTATCTGACGTTAAGAAACTTGGCGCACAGAGTGGCCCAAATCGGGACATCGGCAGGAGGGCCCAGTGGCCACCATTCTCATCGTCGACGACGATCCCGTTCAGCGCCGGCTGCTCGAAGCAATGACGCGCCGCTTCGGTCACGAGGCGATCGCGGTGGATGGCGGCGAGGCCGCCTTGGCGGCGCTCGCCGACGGCAGCGCGGCCCGTGTCGACTGCATGGTGCTCGACCTGGTCATGCCCAACCTCGACGGTATGGCCGTGCTGGCGCGCATGCGCGAGGTCGGCATCTCGCTTCCGGTGATCGTGCAGACCGCGCATGGCGGCATCGACAACGTGATCTCGGCTATGCGTGCGGGCGCCGCCGATTTCGTGGTCAAGCCGGTGGGCGCCGAGCGCCTGCAGGTGTCGCTGCGCAACGCCCTCGCCACCAGCGCGCTGGAGACCGAGATCCAGCGCCTCAAGCGCAGCCAGGCCGGCGTGCTGACGTTCAAGGACATCGTGACGCGCAGCGCGCGCATGCACGCCGTACTGCGCCAAGCCGAGAAGGCCGCCGCCTCGGCGATTCCCGTCCTCATCGAAGGCCAGTCGGGCGTCGGCAAGGAACTGGTCGCGCGCGCGATCCACGGGTCGGGCGAGCGACGGGCAAAACCGTTCGTCGCGGTCAATTGCGGCGCGATTCCCGACAATCTCGTCGAATCGCTGCTGTTCGGTCACGAGAAGGGCGCTTTCACGGGAGCCACCGAGCGGCACACCGGCAAGTTCGTCGAGGCCTCGGGCGGCACGCTGTTCCTCGACGAGGTGGGAGAATTGCCGCCGACCGCGCAGGTCAAGCTGTTGCGCGCCATCCAGGAGGGCGAGGTCGAGCCGGTGGGCGCGCGCAAGCCGGTCAAGGTCGACGTGCGGCTGATCTCGGCGACCAACCGCGATCTCATCGCCGACGTGAAGCACGGCCGTTTCCGTGAAGATCTGTTCTACCGCCTGCATGTCTTCCCGCTCGCCTTGCCGGCGCTGGCCGATCGGCCGGAAGACATCCCGGATCTGGCGCGCCACTTCCTGGCGCGCCTGTGCGCCGAGGAAGGCAAGCGCATCCGCGCCATCACGCCGGACGCATTGAAACTGCTGCACACCTATCCCTGGCCCGGCAATGTGCGCCAGCTCGAGAACGCGGTGTTCCGCGCCGTGGTCCTGGCCGAGGGCGACGAGATCGGCGTAAGCGAGTTCCCGCAGATCGAGGCGCAGCTTGCCCACGGCCGCAGCCATATGGCGGGCGGCGCCCGCGCCGGCGGGCACGTTCCGCCCGTATTCGGTGAAGCGATCGCAGCGGTCGGGCCGGCGGCGCCGTCGATTACCATCGCCGAACCCGAGTTGCGGGCGTTTCCGCCCGGCGCCCTCGACCTCCTGGGCGCGCACGGCGACGTGCGGCCGCTGGAGGAGATCGAAAACGAGGTCATTCGCTTCGCCATCACCCGTTACCGCGGCCAGATGTCGGAAGTAGCGCGCAGGTTGCGAATCGGCCGCTCCACTCTCTATCGCAAGCTCAAGGATCTCGGCCTCGACGATGGGGCCGGCGCCGACGAGGCCGAAAGCGTGGCCTCCGGGTGACAGGTGGTTGAGGAAATTAACGCTTCCGTCCGGGGACGATTGATTCCGTTAGCGAATTGGAGTCAGGTCGTAATGCAGATTGTCCTTGAATCGGCGGAACTGCCCCGACCGCGCCAGAATTCTGTTAAATGTATCGTGAGTGGGGTTGGAGGGATTGTGTGATGCCAGGGGTGCGTTCCGATAGCCTCAAGGCTGCTACTGCGCTTGCTATCATTTTTGCCACCGTCAACTGTCTCCCGGCAACCGCCGGGCTGAGCGAAGACAAGGCGATTTCCGCCGCCATCCCGCTGCCCGAGCCGGCCGACGTTGCGCCGCCCAGCGCCGCTGACGTCAGGACACCTGCCGCGCTCACGCCGGAGGAGGTCGAGCAGCGCGTCCCGCTGCCCGAGAGCGCCAACCTGCCGCCGCCGTCGATCGAGGATGTCGGCGGGCCGGCGACGGCCGCCAGCGATCCCACGACGTCCGTTCCGGCTGCGGCGGCCACCAGCGATCCCAAGACATCAGTTCCGGCCGCTGCGCCGGCCAGCGCGGCGCCCGCCGATGTCGCGACGCAGCCGCCTGCGGCGGCTCCGGCCGACGAAAACCCGGTGACCGCCGCGCTGCGCGAGCTCGTCGGCAGCAAGCTTGGGCGCTACGTGGAGCGCAAGAACGATCGCGCCGCGGTCGAGACATTTTATGTGAAGCGCGCCTTCGCTCCGCTGTGGATCGAGAACGACGAAGCCTCGGCGCGCGCCAAGGCGGCCATCGCCTACCTCGCCTCGGTCGACGCCGAGGGCCTCGAGCCGTCCGACTACCCGACGCCAGTGTTCCGTTCCGGCGCCGAGCCGGCGGCGCTGGCCGAAGCCGACATCCGGATGACGGCGGTGCTGCTCACCTATGCCCGCCATGCGCAGACCGGCCGCGCCCACTATTCGCGGATCAGCGCCGACATCTACTACGGCCAGGCCGCGCCCGAGCCCGCTGACACGCTCGCCAAGATCGCCGAGGCGACCGACATGGGCGCGACGCTCGCCAGCTTCAACCCGCAGCACGCCGGCTACAAGGCGCTGAAGGCGAAGCTCGCCGAGCTGCGCGGCCAGAAGGGCGACGGCGGCCCGGCCCGCATCGCCGACGGGCCGGTGCTCAAAGTCGGCATGCAGGACAACCGGGTGCCGCTGGTGCGCGAGCGCCTCGGCGCCGGCAATGCCGGCGACACGACCTACGACCGCGACCTCTCCGAGGCAGTGAAGCAGTTCCAGCAGCAGCACAAGATGCGCGTGACCGGAACGCTCACCAGCTCCACCGTCGAGGCCATGAACGGCCCGCGCCGCTCAAGCGCCCGCGACGTCGACATCGTCATCGCCAACATGGAGCGCTGGCGCTGGCTGCCGCGCGAGCTCAGCAACGCGTCCGGCGCCTACGTGATCCTCAACATCCCGGATTACACGCTGAAGGTCTATCGCGGCGACACGGTCGTGTGGCAGACGCGCGTGGTGGTTGGAAAGCCCAGCACGCCGACACCGATCCTCAGCGAGACGATGAAATACATCACGATCAATCCGACGTGGAACGTGCCGCCGTCGATCATCTACAACGAGTACCTGCCGGCGCTGCAGCAGGATCCGACCGTGCTCCAGCGCATGGGCCTGAAACTCTCGCAGAACCGCGACGGCAGCGTGCACATCTCGCAGCCGCCCGGCGAGGCC
>DATFWC010000747.1:0-3285 GCA_035259885.1 Xanthobacteraceae bacterium | reverse complement strand
GTGCTCGACTACGAACCGGAGGAACCGCGCGTGGTCGAGCCGCTCATGGGCTGGACCAGCTCAGGCGACATGAAGCAGCAGCTGCGGCTGTTCTTCGACACCAAGGAGGAGGCGGTGGCCTATTGCGAGCGCCACGGCATTCCGTACCAGGTGTTCGAGGCCAAGGAACCGGCGCGCCGCACCATCGCCTATGCGGACAATTTCGCCTTCACCCGCCGCGGGTTGTGGACGCACTAGCCTTGTAGGGTGGGCAAAGGCGCGTGACACCGCGCTCTCAAATCACAAGGCGATTGCATCGCGCCGTGCCCACCGTTCTTTGCCCGGCCGCATGGTGGGCACGGCGCGCTCCTCTTGCATCAGAACGTTGAAAGCGCAGAGCAGCGCGCCTTTGCCCACCCTACGGAGCGCTACTCGACGAAAGCAGGGGCGTCGCGTCGGGCCGGCCGCTCGGCGCGCTGGCGCAACAGCGCGTGGAAGCGCTCCGCGGCCATGGGCTGCGCGAACAGATAGCCCTGTCCGAGATCGCAGCCCATCTGGGCAAGCGCGTTGGCGTCGGCCGCCTGCTCGATGCCGACGCCGATGGCCCTGGCGCCGCAATTGTGTGCCACGTTGATCACCGACTTGCACAGCGCGGCGCGGCCCTGATTGGTGGCGCAGTCGGCGACGAAGGCGCGATCGAGCTTGAATTCCACCAGGTGCGGAAGCTCCTGCAGGCGGGCCAGCGGCAGGTAGCCGCGGCCGAAATCGTCGATCGCCAGCGAAATTCCGCTCGGCTCGAGCTGGGCGTGCAGCTCGCGCACGAGCGAGAAATCGCTGGCGATGTCGTCTTCCGTGATGTCGAGGATGAGACCCGGCCAATTGTCCGACCGCGGCCGGTTCTCGCGCACGATCGCAGGCAGCGCCAGCTTGGTCAGCGCGTCGATCGGCGCGTTGATGGCCAGCTTGAAGTTGATGCCGGCCTCGGAAAATTTCCGGCACGTGTTCAGCGCGTCGAGGATGGATTTTTCCGTCAAGGCCACCAGGCTGTCGGCGTCGGCGGTCTCCATGAAGGCGCTGGGCGGCATGATGCCGTGCTCGGGATGCCGCACGCGGGCAAACAGCTCGACGCCCGACAGGTGCTTGCGCTTGAGATCGATCTTGGGCTGGTACCAGAATTCGACCCAGCCTTCGCGCAGCGCCATGTCGAGCTCGACCTGCTTGGTCAGGCTGACCGGGAAATCGAGCCTCTGCTCCTCCACCACCCGCTTGATGACCGCGCGGTCGAGCGGCTTGCTCACGGCCGGCAAGAGTCGCAAGCCGTAGCGCTCGCCCAGTTGCCGCACCGCGTCGAGTCCGCTCGCGTCGCCGCCGCTCATGAGCTGGATCGGGCCGCGGTAGGGGCTTTCCGCCAGGATGCGGAGCGCCTCCATGGCGTAGCCGCACAGCGCCGGAATGTCGACGAACACCAGGTCGGGCCGGCGCCGCATCAGGGCACTGCGCAACGTCGTCGGGTTGGCAAACAGGCCGGTCTCGATGCCGTGTCCCTGCAGCACGAGCGACATGAAATGGCGATGCGCCGTGTCATCGTCGATGACGAAGCACACCGGCGGCTCGCCGACTTCATAGTGCTCGTCCGACACTTTTGGCGCGGCAGGTTCTTCCGGCAGTTTCAGCCAGCGGAACTCGTTGATCATGCCGGAACCGGAAAAGCGCCCATAATCGAGCCGAAACAACTGCTCCCAAAAGCGTTAAGGATCGGTTCCTCGTCCGATGCAGGGCGCTGATTCCAGCTGGAAATTGCTAGATTTCCCCGCCCGGAACGTGACCGCCGGAATATCGCGGCATCCGAATTGTGTCGCGACGGGCTTCGCCGCCAGCGTGTATTTGCCGGTTGTCAGGGACCCCGCGCCGCCAGGCGCCGCCCTAGCCCTCGGCGTGCAGGATCCTGCCGCCGGCCGTCACCGGCTTGGCGTCCACCAGTGCAAAGGCGATCACGCACGGCTCCTTGCCACGGTTGACCCAGTTGTGGATGGTCCCGCGCTGCACCAGGACGTCGCCTGCCTTCAGGTGCACTTCGCTGCCGTCGAGCTGCATGTCGATCTCGCCGGACATCACCACGGCAAAGTCGATGGAGTCGGTGCGATGGTTGCGCGGCGAAACGCCGGGCCCGAATTCGACGACGCGGAACACGCAGCCGTTCGCCAGCGTGGTGCCCACTTTCCGCGTGGACGTATCGGCGTCGCCGTCATTGTTCACCGGAAAGCCTTCGGTGGTCCAGATGACCACGGCCGACTGCTGCGGCCGGCTCGACGTGATGTTCTTCGCCACCTCGTCGATCTTCACCACCGCGCGCCCGCTGGCGTCGTGGCCAGTGATCACCCTGCGCACCTGCAATGCCATCGTTTCCTCCCGCGATTTTGCGGCTCGCACGCTATTGGGACGGGGTACCGGGCGCAAGCGGGTGCCCGGTCGCTCTGGCGACAGACATGGCTTGACCGGGACGCAAGGATTTGGTCTGAGCGCATGAGCAGGAGGGCCGGGGAGGGGTAGAACGCGATGGCGGTCATGGATTTCGACGTTGTGGTAGTCGGGGCTGGCAACGCAGCGTTGTGCGCGGCGCTGGCGGCCCGCGAGAACAATGCGCGCGTGGCCGTGCTGGAGCGCGCGCCGGAGGACCAGGATGGCGGCAACAGCCGCTTCACGGCCGGCGCCTTCCGTTGCGTCTATGGCGGCGTCGACGATCTCAAGAAGATCATGCCCGACCTCAGTCCCGAGGAGATCGCCAACACGGACTTCGGCACCTACACGGAAGACCAGTTCTTCGACGACATGTTCCGGGTGACGCAGTACCGCGCCGACCCCGACCTGGTCGAGCACCTGGTGCGCTCGAGCCTCGCCACCATGATGTGGATGCGCGAGAAGGGCGTCCGCTTCGTGCCGATCTACGGCCGCCAGGCCTTCAAGATCGGCGACAAGTTCAAGTTCTGGGGCGGGCTGACGGTGGAGTCGTGGGGCGGCGGGCCCGGGCTGGTCGACACCCTGAAAGCCCTCTGCCGCCGCAACGGCATCGAGATTTTTCACGATACGCGGGCGCTCAGCCTCATCTTCGAGGATTTCTGCGTCAATGGCGTGCGCGCGCGGCGCGGCAACCAGATCGTGGACTATCGCGCCGGCGCGGTCGTGCTCGCCTGCGGCGGCTTCGAATCCAATGCCGAATGGCGCACCCGCTACCTCGGTCCCGGCTGGGAGCTCGCCAAGGTGCGCGGCACGTGGTGCAACACCGGCGACGGCATCCGCATGGCGCTG
>DATFWC010000746.1:0-5391 GCA_035259885.1 Xanthobacteraceae bacterium | reverse complement strand
GTCGTCGGACTTCACCACCACGTCGTTGGGCGAGTTGAGCGGCTTGCCGTCGAACTTGTCCATCAGCACGGTGACGGCGCCGTCATATTCGGTGCGGCTGACGCGGCGCGCATCGTGCTCGCAGGTGACGAGGCGGCCCTGGCGGTCGCGCGTGTTGCCGTTGGCGTTGTTCGACGGTTTTCTGAACACGCTGACGCGGCCGGTCTCCTCCTCCCAGCGCATGATGCGGTTGTTGGGAATGTCGCTCCACAACAGGTAACGCCCGTCGCCGAACCACACCGGCCCTTCGCACCAGCGCATGCCGGTGGCCAGCCGCTCGATCCCGGCGAGCCCGATGCGATACTTCTCGAAGCTCGGATCGAGGATCTGGACAGACGGATCCGGATAGGATTCGCTCGGCTCCCAACGCGCCATTGCTTTGCTCCCCAAGACGGCGCTGAGCGCGCCCACACCCGCCGCGGCCAGCATATCGCGTCGCGTCATCCCATGCCCTCCCTCATTGCGGTCTCGCCGGACTGCTTGCGCCTGATCCTATCACCTCGCCGGCAGGCCGCGAGGGCGATTCTTCCGCCAGCCCGCCGCCGAGAAAGAGCTGGCCGATGCGCGCGTCGGCCAGGATGTTTTTCGCCGTGTCGGCGATGCGAGTGCGGCCGAGCTCGAGCACGATCCCGTCGTGCGACAGTTCGAGCGCCCGCTTGGCGTTCTGCTCGATGAGCAGCACGGTCATGCCGCGCCCGTTCATCTCGGTCAGGGCGGCAAACAGCTCGTTCGCCATGATGGGCGACAGCCCGATCGACGGCTCGTCGATCAGCATGAGCTTCGGCTCGACCAGGAGCCCGCGCGCGATCTCCAGCATCTTCTGCTCGCCGCCCGACAGCGTGGAGGCCTGCGCGTCGGCCTTGCGGCGGAGCACGGGAAAGCGATCGAAGGCCGCCGCCATGCGGCTGGCGAGATCAAAGCCCTTCGGCGCCATCACGGCGCCGAGCTCGAGATTGTGCCGCACCGACAGCTCGGGAAAAATGTTGCGGCCCTGCGGCACGTAGCTCAAGCCGCGCGCAATCAGGTCGCGCGGGCCAAGGTTCGTGATGTCGGCGCCCTCGAACACGACGCGCCCGCTGCGCGCCGGCAGCATGCCGAACACGGTCTTGAAGATCGTGGACTTGCCGGCGCCGTTCGGGCCGATCAGGGTCGTGATGGTGCCGCGACGGACGGCAAAGCTGGTGCCGTGCAGGATCGTCATCTTGCCGTAGCCGGCGACGACGTCCTCGAGCGCGAGAATGGCATCAGCGGCCAAGGTAGGCCTCGATCACTTTCGCGTCGCGCCGCACCTCCTCCGGGCTGCCCGCCGCGATGATGCGGCCCTCGGCCAGGACGAGGATGCGCCGGCACAGCGCCATGACGAATTCCATGTTGTGCTCGATCACCACGAAGGTGGCGCCCTCGCGGTTGACGGCGGTGAGCCGCTCGCGCAGGTCGGCCAGCATCGTCGGATTGACGCCGCCGGCCGGCTCGTCGAGCAGCACGAGGCGCGGGCCGGCCATGAACGCCATGGCGGCATCGAGCAGCTTCTGCTGGCCGTAGCTCAGCGTGCCGGCCCTGCTGTCCGCCACATGCGCGAGACGGAAGAACGCAATCATGCGGTCGGCGGCAGCGGACAGCCCGGCATCGGACGCGCCGAACAGGCGCGACAGCATCGTGCCCTTGTGCTCCTGGGCGGCGAGGACGAGATTCTCGCGCACGGTGAGCTCGGGGAACACCTGGAGAAGCTGAAACGTGCGGCTCACCCCCAGGCGATTGAGATCGCACGGGCGCATGCCGGTGACGATACGGCCGTCGAGCCGCACCTCGCCTTCGCTCGGCGCAAGCTGGCCGAGAATGCAGTTGAAGAGGGTCGACTTGCCGCTGCCGTTGGGGCCGATGATCCCCAGAATCTCGCCCTCGTTGACGTCGAACGACACGCGATCGACCGCCAGGATGCCGCCGAAGCGCTTGCTCAGGTCGCGCACTTGCAGCATGGCGGTCATGAGGCGGCCTCGGCGGCGGCGGGCGCGGCGGCAGGCGGCTTGCGCGCCGGCGCGCCGGCGAAGCGGCGTGCCACGAGCCCGATGATGCCGCCCGGGCTGAACGTCATCAGCACCATGACGAACACCGCGTAGGCGATGAGGTAGTGCTTGGCGACATATTTCGGGACTTCGGGCGGCAGCACGGCGCGGGCGGCGTCGGCGAGCGGCCCGAACACGCCATACATATTGTCGGCGGCCTGCAGCCATTCCGGCAGCAGCACGGCGACCATGGCGCCGAGGAACGGCCCGAAGAAGCGGCCGGAACCGCCGACCACCACCATGAGCAGGAGGTTGAACGAGAGCACGAGCGAGAACGGCGTCGGATCGACATATTGCACCAGCGGCGCATAGAGCACGCCGGAGATGCCGCCGAGCGCGGCGCCGAGCGCAAAGGCCATGAGCGTGTAGCGCCGCGTGTCGACGCCGAGCGACAGCGCGCGCACCGGGTTCTCGCGCAGCGCCACGAAGGCGCGGCCCCAGGGCGAACGGATCAGCCACCAGGCGGCAAAGGCGACCACCGCGAGGTTGGCGAGGCAGAAGTAGTAGAAGTCGCGCGGGGCGCGCAGCGACCAGCCGAACAGACTCGGCCGCGGGATGCCGCTGATGCCGTAGATGCCGCCGGTGATCCATTCCTCGTTGCGGAACACGAGATAGACGAGGGTCGCGAAAGCCAGGGTGACGAAGGCGAGATAGTGGTGCTGCACGCGCAGGGCCGGATAGCCGAGCAACCAGCCGATGGCGAAGCAGGCGACGCCGGCCACCGGATAGGCGGCGGCGAGCGGCCAGCCCTTGGTGGTGAGCAGCGCCGCCGCGTAGGCGCCGATGCCGACGAAGGCGCCCTGCGCCAGCGACACCTGCCCGGCATAGCCGAGCGTCAGGTTGAGCCCGATCGCCGCGATCGTGGTCACGGCCCACAGCGTGAGAATATAGATGCCGTAGGGTTTGAGGCTCAACGGGGCGGCGATCAGCCCGACCGTCACGGCGAGGGCGAGGGCGGCCAGGACGATCCGCGCCGGAGTCATACGGTGCGCTCCTCGCGGCGCCCGAGCAGGCCCTGCGGGCGGAACAGGATCACGACGATCAACAGGGCGAGCGGAATGGCGGCGCGATACTGTGCCGACAGGTACGCGGCGGAAAAATTGTCGATGACGCCGAGCAGGAGGCCACCGACGATGGCGCCGCGCACCTGGTTGAAGCCGCCGACGATCGCCGCAATGAAGGCGGCCATGCCGAGATATTCGCCATTGGAGAATTTGGCCAGATAGATCGGCGTCACCAGCGCCGAGGCGAGCGCCGCCAGCGCCGCGTTGATCACGAAGGCGAGCATGATCATGCGCTCGACCGGAATACCGAGAATGCGGGCCACGGCCGGGTTCTGCGCGGTCGCCTGCATGCAGCGCCCGGTGCGGGTGCGGTTGAGGAAGAGTTGCAGCGCCACGATGGCGGCAACCGCCAGCGCCACCACCACGAGGCTCTGCACGGCGATCGCGGCGCCGAACAAAGTCACGTTGACGGCGGCGGCGAGCGGCGGGAACGGCTGCGCCTCGGCGCCGTAAAAATCCTTCACCGATTCCTTGAGGAACAGCGCCAGCGCCATGGTGGCGATGGCCAGCGGCAGCACGCCGTGGCGCAGCATCGGATCGACCAGAAGTTTTTTGAACGCCATGCCGAGCACGATGGTGGAGAGCGCGATGCCGAACACGACGGCGCCCCAGAACGGCACGTCGAGCACGCGCATCGCCGCCAGCATGAAGAAGGCCGGCACCATCACGAACTCGCCCTGGGCGAAGTTGATGGTCTGCGACGTCTGCCACAGCAGCGTGAAGCCGATGGCGACCAGGGCGTAGATGCCGCCGGTCGCCAGGCCGGCCACGAGAAGCTGCAGGAAATCCGCCATGGCTCACTCTGCCCGGCGCGTCCGGCGGCGACGAGAGGAAAAAATCACTTGCCGAGCTTGGGCAGCTCGCCGGTGATCTGCTGCTTGCCGTTGACCACCTCGGCGATGAAGCTGATGCGGTCGATGTCGCCTTTGTCGTCCCAGCTGGTCTCGATCAGGATGCCGGGCTCGTCCTTGGGCGAGATGGTCAGCCCGTGCAGCGTGGCGGCAAGCGCCTTGCGGTCGAACTTGCCGATCTTCTCGGTGACGAATTTTATGGCGTAGACGCCGGTATATCCCTTGATGCCGTTGTGATCCGGCAGGTAGCCGAACCGCTTGTGGAACTTTGCCTTGAACTCCTGCACGGCCGGCACCGGGACGTCGGCCGACAGCCCGACATGGCCGCGCACGCCGTTGGCGGCGTCGCCGGCGAGGTCGATCACCTTCTGGCTGAGCAGCGTCGTCTCGCCGATCAGCGGAACGCTCAGGCCCTGCTTGCGCACCTCGCGCAGGAAGCGGGCGCTTTCCTCCTCGTTGATATAGACGAACACCGCGTCGACATTGATGCCCTTGACCTTGACCACATCGGCGGCGAAGTCGGTCTGGCCGGACTCGGTGGAGATGTCGGCCGCGACCTTGATGCCGCGCGCGTTCATCTCCTTCATGAAGTTGTCGCGCCCGCCCTTGCCGAAATCGTTGTTCACCCACACCACCGCGACCGTCTTGGCCTTGACCACGTCGCGCACGTAGTTGGCGATCTTCGGCATGCTTGCCTGCTGGCCGAACGAGGTGCGGAACAGATAGGCGTTGCCCTGCTGGGTGAGGTCGCTCGCCTCGCCGCCCATGATGATGGGAATCTCGGCCTGCGCCGCCAGCATCATGCTGACCTTGACGATGCCGGAGAAGATCGGCCCGAGGATCGCATAGGGCTCGTCGTCGATCGCCTTCTGCATCTGCGAGCGCGCGGTGCCGGGATTGGTCTGGGTGTCGTACTGCTTGAGCTCTATTTTCTTTCCGAGCAGGCCGCCCTTGGCGTTGATCTCGTCGATCGCCATCAGGGCGCCGTCGCGGAAATTGGTCGAGGACACGGCGCCGGCGCCCGACAGTTCGCCGATGAAGGCGAGCTTTGCGGCCTGCCCCGACTGTGCCTGCGCGCCTGCCGCCCCCGCCGCCCACAGGCTCAAGGCCGTTAGCGCGGCCACCACCATCCTGAACATCCACTCCTCCCTTTATGACTCGTTGCGTCGCGCTATGACGCCATCGAAGGCGTCGGCGAGCGTGTCGATATCCGGCTCACGGCCGGTGAACAGACGAAAGGCGGCGGCCGCCTGGTGGATGCACAGCTCGCGGCCGGTCATCACGCGCGCGCCGCGTGCCCGCGCGGCCTGCAGGAGCGGCGTCCACAGCGGCGTATAGACCGCGTCGGCAACCCACATGCGGTCGTGAAGGAGC
>DATFWC010000745.1:0-4111 GCA_035259885.1 Xanthobacteraceae bacterium | reverse complement strand
CGGTGTATGTAACAAGGGTTTTGGGGGTTGGGAAGGGGTTGACGGCGGGCTTTTTCGTCAAAGCTTCACATAGCGCCGTCAGGAAAGTGTCGCATGGGGGACAAGCCAGTGCTGCGTGCGGGCGAGCCGGTCGGCTCGGCTCTCGTGGCGATCGCACGTGACATCATCGCCGAGGCGCGGGCGGGCCTGGGCGGGATCGATGGCAATCAGGCCGTCGCCGTCCATGACTACCGCAAGTCGATGAAGCGGTGGCGCGCCTTCCTCCGGCTGCTCGAGCCGCTGGTCGGGCCGGAGGCGCGGTCGCTGCGCATCGAGGCGCGCGAGCTGGCGCGCCGGCTCGCCGGGGCGCGCGACGTGCAGGCCATGCTCGACGCGCTCGCCGACCTGAAAGACGCGGAGCATGGCCTGTCCAAGACGTCGTTCGCCACCATGTGCGAACGCATCGAGCAAATCAGGCGCGCGGCGGAAAGTACGGCCCTGACGTCCGACCTGCGCGACGAGTTGAACGCAGCGCTCGCACGCGCCGCGGGAGCGGTCGAACATTGGCGGCTGGCCGCCCTGACCTTTGCCGACGTCGCCGGGGAGCTCACCCGCCACTATCGCCGCGCGCGGCGCGCCATACCGGCGGACTGGGCGCACGTGGAGGACGACGCGCTGCATGAGCTGCGCCAGCGCGTGGTCGAGCATCGCTATCAGATGGAGCTGGCCGAGCCGCTGTGGCCGCGGCTGGGCAAGCTGTGGGTGGCCGAGGCTCAGCGCCTGCGCGAGCGCCTCGGGTCGCATCGGGATCTCACGCTGCTCGGGCGGGCGACGGCACCACACCATGCCCTGGCGCCCTGGCGCAGCCGGCTCACGCCGGCGATCGAGGAGCGCAAGCACGCCCACGTGGCGGTCGCACAGCGCCTGGCGACGCGCCTGTTCGCCGAACGGCCGAAGGCGTTTCGCCGCCGCATCGAGGCACTGTGGGACACCGCGGCGGCGCGCGCGCCGTCGACGGGCCGCGCCGGGGCGTATGGATCGCATTGATCGCCGCCCGGGCTGCGCTATCGTGACGGATAACCGAACGGAGCGCGCAGCATGGGGATGCTCAGGACCGGCACGGCGGCGGTGATCCTGCTGGCGGCCGTCAATGCCGCCGCCGCCCAGGACGCGCTCAAGGTGGCGGTGGGGCAGCGCGGCGGCTGGGAGCAGTGCGTCTCGGAGCTCGGACAGAACGCCGGCTTCTTCAAGACGCAGAACCTCACGCTCGACATCCTGTATACCCAGGGCAGCGCCGAAACGCTGCAGTCGGTGATCTCGGGGAGCGTCGACATCGGCATCGGGCTGGGCACCCATGCGCTGCTCGGCGCCTATGCCAAAGGCGCCCCCATCCGGGCGATCGGCGCGTCCTTCACCAGCGCCGACGATCAGTTCTATTACGTGCCGGCGGACTCCCCCATTCGCGCGATGACAGACGCCGACGGGCGGACCATCGCGACGTCGACCACCGGCTCGGCGTCGCACATGTTCGCGCTGGCGCTGGCCAGGCATTTCGGCGTCAATCTCAAACCCCAGCCGACCGGCAACTACGCGTCGACCCTGACGCAGACCCTGACCAAACAGGTCGACATCGGCTTTTCCCAGGCGCCGTTCAATCTCACGGCGGTCGAGGAAGGAAAGATCCGCATCATCGCGCGCGGCCGCGACGTGCCGGCGCTGCGCAACATGACGAGCCGGCTGATCGTCGCCAATGCCGACGCGCTGACGCGGCGCCGCGACGTATTCGTGCGCTTCATGCGCGGGTTCCGCGCGTCGATCGACTGGCTCTATTCCGATCCCGCCGCGATCGCCGCCTATGCGGCGTGGTCGGGCCTTCCCGAACGCATCGCCCGGCAGGCGCCCGAGTTCCTGACCAAGGACAATCTCGACCCGACCCGCATCGCCGGACTCGACGGCGTGATGGCCGACGCCGTGACGTTCAAGTATCTGCCGGCGCCCCTGACCGATGCGCAGCTCAAGGAGCTGATCCAGATTCCATCGACGGACCGCTAGATCCTACAGCCGATTGCGGCGGGCGATCTCGCGGGTGATCTCGAGCGGGACGGCGGCATCGGCATCGGCACGCAGGCGGCTGGCTTCGCGCGCGGCCGGACGGTCGAGGCAGGCTTTGAGCCAGCGCGCCAGATGCGGCGTCGCCGCAAGATCCATCTCGATGGCGCGGCTGACGACGGCCGCGACATTGAGATCGGCGACCGTGAACGCGCCGTCGATCAGGTAGTCGCGACCGGCCAACGCGCCGTCGAGCACGCGGAACGGCGGCGCCAGCACTTTCAGCGCCTCGGCCAACATGGTCGGGTTACGGTCCTCGGGCGGCAGGCGCAATGCATGCAGCGACCAGATGTTGACGCCGCGCTCCACCTCGTTCGCCGCCCACAGGCACCACTGCCAGGCCTTGGCTTCGCCTTCGAGCGTCGCCGGGCACAGCCGGCCGTGTTTTTTGGCGAGATAGAGGTTGATGGCGAGCGACTCCCACAGGATGAAGCCGTCGTCATCGATCGAAGGAAGCCGGCCGTTGGGGTTGATGGCGAGGTAGTCCGGCTTGCGCGCGCCGGCCGCCCCGATCTCGATCGCGATATGCTCGTAGTCGAGCCCGAGCTCCTTCGCCATCCAGATGGCGCGAAAGGCGCGGGTGCGGGCGACGCCGTAGATGCGCAACATGTCTGCCTCGATGGCGAGCGTAACGAGTGGCGAGTGGCGAGCAGGGTAACATTCGCTGTTCGCGCTCGATAGCCGCGCTCGCGCCGTCGTGCTTGCTAAGAGCATGGCGAATGGCGAACATCCCCGTTCGCTATTCGCCACTCACCATTCGCCATTCTGCGGGGGGACGACATGGGCAGGCACGTGCTGCTGACCGGAGCTGCGGGCGGCATCGGTCAGGTGATGACGGCGGTGCTGCTGGCCGACGGTCATTCGGTTGCTGCGATCGACCGCGACGCGTCGGCGCTGGAGCGGCTGGCGGCGGGCGCGGCCGATGCGCGCGCGCGCCTGCATCCGATCCTGGCCGACCTGCGGTCCGAACGCGGATGCGAGACCGCCGTCGAGGCCGCGACGGCGCGTTTCGGCGCGGTGGACGCCGTCGTCAACAATGCCGGCATCGGCATGAGCAGCATCCGTCCCGATGCCGAGGCGCGCTATCCGGGCATCGAGGAGCTGACGCCGGCGATATGGGACGCGTTCTTCGCCATCTTCGTGCGGGCGCCGGTCGCCCTCGCGCGTGCGACGGTTCCAACAATGCGGCAACGCCGCTGGGGCCGCATCGTCAACAACACCACGAGCTATCTCACCATGCTGCGCGTCCTGCCGTACGGGGCCGCCAAGGCCGCGTTCGAGTCGCTGTCGGCCGTGTGGGCCACGGAGCTCGAGGGCAGCGGCATCACAGTGAACGTGCTGGTCCCGGGCGGCCCGACCGACACGCCGCTCATCGCCGACGCATCCGGCTGGCCGCGCGAGAAGATGCTGCGGCCCGCCATCATGGGTCCGCCCACGCGCTGGCTGGTGTCCGACGGGTCCCAAGACTTCACCGGCCGCCGCATCACGGCGGCGCGCTGGGATGCAGCACTGCCGTCTGCGGACGCGGCACAACGGGCGAGCCGCGCCATCGGCTGGCCGGAACTGTCGGCCGACGCCGTATGGCTGCAGGGCCCCTAACACTCGATTGACACTCATGCGTTGTCATGGCCGGGCTTGTCCGGCTTGTCCCGGCCATCTCGCTTCATCTAGCACGGCCGTGCCTCGCGAAGCGGGATGCCCGGCACAACAACAAGGCCGGGCATGACACAGTGAATGGCAATGCTCTAATCCAACTGGATGTTGGCGGCCTTGATGACCTCGGCCCACTTGGCCGCCTCCTTGCGCCGGTAGTCGGCCATCTCCTGCGGCGAGCTGGTGAGCGGCTCGAGCCCGGCGTCGATGAGTTTCTGGCGCACGACACCGTCGCTGACGGCGGCCACATAGGTGCCGTGCAGCCTGGCAACAACATCGGCCGGCGTCCTGGCGGGCGCCACCAGTCCCTGCCACGGCCAGGCCTCGAAACCTTGCAGCCCTGGCGTCTGCGCCACCGGCGGCACGCCGG
>DATFWC010000744.1:0-9070 GCA_035259885.1 Xanthobacteraceae bacterium | reverse complement strand
CACGGCCGACCAGGGCGATGAGCTTGAGCTTCGACAGTTGTTCGAGCAGAGCCCGGGAAAATTCAACGCGTTCGCGGATCGAGACGACGACATCGGCATCGCGCAACCGCTCGACGAGATGGCCCGGATCGCGCGCCGGTTCACGATGACGGATGACGTCGTGATGGCGGATCAGCGAAAAGCATGCGAGCCGATCGACCACGTCCTGGTAGTCGTCGGGAATGACGATCTTCATCCTGCGGGCACCCGGTCAGTCGACCAGATGGTCGCGCAGCAGCCGGCCGTAGCCGGGAATACTGTCGTGGCGCTTGAGCATGCGCAGGCCCGCCCACAGGCTCACGGCATTGTTGGCCAGAACCGGCTTGCCAAGATCGTGCTCGAGTCGCTCGGCGACGCGCATCGAGAACCAGTTGCCGCCCGGCATGATGATGGCCTCCGCGTCCGGCCGGTCGGTGCGCCGGCCGAGCTCATAGGCCCTTTCCGGATCGGTCCGGCCGAGCTCGAGGGACACCACGAGCCCCATCAACTCGCTGTGGACGACCTCGAAACCGTTCTTCTCCATGAAGTCGACCATGGGCGCGTCCATGGCCTGGCTCCAGGGGGCGCCGATGGCGATCTTCCCGACACCCAGCCGCGCGAGGGCCTCGACGAAGGCGGTTGCCGCGGTGGTCGCAGGCTTGCCCGACGCATCCTCCATGCGCCTGATCAGCTCGCGATCATAGCCCTTGCCCTTGGCCACACTCGGGGACGTGGCCGCGAAAACGATGACGTCGACATCGGCGTCGGCGAGCTTGCGGCTCTCGGTTTCGAGCTCGAGCACGCAGCGCATCTGTTCCTCCGGCGTGATGACCTGATAGCTCACGCGGCCGGTATGGAGCGACACGCTCGGCGGCAATACGGCCGAGAACTCCGGCTCCTGGGTCGAGTTCGACGACGGCGTCAGCAGGCCAAAGCGGTGCGTCCTGTCCACGTCAGCCCTCCGTTCACTGCGAGCCTTCGAGCCCGGCCGCCTTGATGACGGGCAGGAATTTGTCCGATTCCGCTTTGATATAGCGCGCGAATTCTTCGGGGCTGGCGCTGCTCACCGCCTTCGAGCCCTGCTTCAGGATCGCCTCCTTGACGTCGGGCATGGCCAGAGCCTTCACCATGCCGCTGTGCAATTTGCCGATGATGTGCGGCGGGGTGCCGGCCGGCGCGAGCAGGCCGCTCCAGCCGACCACGACCACGCTCGGGTAACCGGCTTCGGTCGGGGTCGGCGTGTTGGGGAACTGCTCGTCGCGCTTGTCGCCGAACGTCGCCAGCATGACGAGCTTTCCGGTTTCCACCAGATCCGTCACGCCGGCCGTGGTGGTGAAGGCGAGCGGGATCTGTCCCGAAACCACGTCGGTGATGGCCGGCGTCTGTCCGCGGTAGGGCACGTGCGTCATCTCGATACCGGCGGCGAGCGACAGCAGAACACCCATGAGATGCGTCATGTTGCCGATGCCGAACGAGCCGTAGTTGATCCGGCCGGGATTCGCCTTGGCCTGCTCGACCAGGTCCTTGATCGACTTGACGCCGGACGCCGGGTTCGCCACCGCGCCGAGGGGATTGGTGGTTGCCTGGGTGATCGGCACGAAGTCGCGGATCGGATCGTAGGGCAGCTTCTTGTAGATGAAGGCGTTCGTCGTCACCGCGCTGACCGGAGCATAGACCAGCGTGTAGCCGTCGGGGGTCGCCTTGGAGGCCGCGTCCATGCCGACGATGGCGTTGGCGCCGGGACGGTTCTCCACGACGCCCTGATGGCCCCAGAGTTCGCCCATCTTCTGCGCGAGAACGCGCGCCTGAAGGTCCACTCCCGAACCCGCCGCCTGCGGCACGATGATGCGGATCGGGCGGTTGGGAAACTCGTCGGGCGTCTGCGCCGCGGCGCCGGCGACCGAGAGCAACATGCCGATCAGCGCGACGAATGACGTGCGTTTATGCATTGGCGCCCTCCCGGTCTTGCATGCACCATTCAGCCAGCCGCATCGTAATTGGAATCCAAAACCTCGGGCAACCTCGGCATCGCAGGGCAGCCGCGAGCCCGTCCCGACGCCGCAGCTTGGCAATGACGGTGCCGCATAGTAGACGAGCGCGGCGCGCGCGCGTCATCGACGTCGCGCGCGCCCTCATCCCGGCGGCAGGCGGACGACGCGCAACGCCGATCTTCCGGAAACAGAGACTTGGTCACAGGAACCGTGACTGCAGATGCTGTCGAGTCTGCTCCTGCCCATCCAGGCGTTCCGCCCGGCCTATCTGCCCCTCCTCCTGGTCTACTTCGCCTACGGCGCGCTGGGTCTCATCGACGTCACGCGCGACGTGTGGATCAAGCAGGTGCTCAGTCTGACGCCGGCCGAGCTGGCGGGGATCACCGTGTGGCTGACGCTTCCGTGGACCGTGAAGATGGTGTTCGGCCAGCTGGTCGACAGCGTGCCGATCTTCGGATCGCAGCGCCGGGCCTACATCGTCATCGGGGCGGCATTCACGGCTGCCGGCATCATCGTGCTCGCCGGCGCCGCCGGCGGCTGGATTGCTTTCCTGCCCCCGGATGGCCTCTACGTCCTTGGCGCCTTGCTGATCGTGGTCGGCAGCGTGATCCAGGACGTGGTCGCGGATGCCATGTCGGCCGAAGTGGTTCCGCGCGTCGACGCCGCCGGCAACCCGCGCCCGGACGCCGAGGTCAAAGCCGACCTCGGCATGGTGCAGCTGCTCGGCCGGCTGTCGCTGTCGATCGGCATCCTGGCCGTGGCCGGCGCATCCGGCTGGCTGGCGAGTGTCTACTCGCGCGAGACGGTGTTCCTGCTCGGATTGATCGTGCCGGCCATCTCGCTGGCGGGTGTGCTGCTGATCCGATCCGAGCAAAGCCAGCCGCAGCCCCTGGACTGGCGCATCCTGGGCGGCGGCGCGGCCTTCGGCCTGGCCGTAGTGAGTCTCGGCCTCGGCGTGCCCTATGCGCAGGAGCTGATCTTCGTCCTGTCGATGGCGGTCATCGGCACCATGCTGGTGCTCGTGACGCACGATCTTCCGGCCGAGACGCGGCGCGCCATCCTGTTCACGACCATCATCATCTTTGCATTCCGGGCCACGCCCACCGTGGGCGACGGCTATTTCTGGTGGACGCTCGACGTCCTCAAGTTCGACGAGGCGTTCTATGGCACGCTGCGGCAGGGTTCGGCGTTCATCGCCATCCTTGCGATGTGGCTGCTGAGCAAGCAGCTGACCGAATATTCGGTGACGCGTACGCTGTTGTGGCTCACGATCATCGGCGCGATCCTGTCGGTGCCGAATATCGCGCTGTTCTACGGCCTGCATCACTGGACCGAGGAGCAGTTCGGCTTCGGCGCGCGCACCATCGCCATCATCGACGCCGCCGCCGCATCGCCGTTCGCCCAGCTCAGCCTGATCCCGTTGCTGACCCTCATCGCCTACTACGCGCCGCCGGCCCGGCGTGCGACCTGGTTCGCCCTCATGGCCTCGCTGATGAACCTGGCGCTGGTCGCGGGGCAGCTGCAGACCAAATATCTCAACCAGCTCTTCACGGTGGGACGCGGCGATTATGGCGAGCTGGGGGTGCTGCTGGTGATCGTCGCGGTCGTGAGCTTTGCGCTTCCCCTCGCCGCCATCGCGCTGTTCGGGCGCCGCATCTGAACGGGCCGATCCAGTCGCGCCAGACCTGGTTCGGCGCGGGGCAGGCTCTGAGCGCATTCGAGAGGGAGAACAGCCGGCCCTGAGCAAGCATGACGGGTCCGGAGGTCATCCGGACCCGTCAGCGAAATCGTTCCGACGTCAGTAGATCGACATTTCCCTGGGCTGGAAGCCGACGGTGGTGCTCTGCCGGCGAGCCGTGGTCCGGCGCGCCGCTCCCGGCCGATCGCCGGCCGCCACGCGCGTACCGCCGGCATGCGTGTGCCAGACCTTTTTGGAGCCGACATCCACGTGGAGGTGATGCAGCGTCCCCGAATAGGTGCCGATGCCGCCGTCCCAGTTGTTTTGCAGATAGGCGAGCACCTCGCGATATCGTCCCTTCGCCGGGTGGAAGTCGACCGCGCGGCAGGACGCGTGCAGGCTCGCATGGTGCGTGCCGGCGATGCGCGCGCCGGGACGATGCGTCGAGATCACCTGAACGGGTCCGTACTGGCTCTCGATCGTCGACAGAAGGCTTTTGAGCTTCATGGGCAGGCAGGTGCGGCTCGTCGACGGTCCGCCCTGGCGGCGAACGGCTGAAGCTTCATGGGCGCGATCCTGCGCCGCCGCATTGTTGAGCGCGGTGGACGAATCGTGCGCTGATACCGCCGGAATGTGCGAGAGAGCAAACAGACAAGCGGCAATGTGAATGGCTGTAACACGCGGCATAAAGTATCACCTTCGTGAGTTGCGACTGAATGCCGGACTATTGCGGGATTGGGATCTCAGCAACGATGCTTTGCCGAGGCAGTGAATCGTTAGGCTTACCCATACCACCCGCGGCGCGCGACGCGGTGCTTGCAGCTCGGGCATTAATGACGAAAGCCACTGAAGCGGCGCGGATTTTGCCGACGAGCACACAGCGGCCGCGCGCTAACGTTAATCAAAGACGCGATGGCCAGCGAGGCAGATGCAAGGCGCGCGTGAGCAGCAGCGGGCGCGGCAGTCTCTACAAATTGAGGCTAACAGGAGATCGAATGTAGCCCGCATGGAGCGAAGCGGAATGCGGGAGCGGCCTACCCATTTGGCATGAACCATTGGCGACGCCGCCCCCGGATTTCGCTGCGCTCCATCCAGGCTGCGGTGCGCGCCGTACGCTACTTCGTCAACTTCTTTCCTACCAGGGCTTCGAGGTTGCCGCGATAGATGCGCTCGCGGTCCTGTTTCGACAGGTCGAGGCCATCGAGGATTTTCAGCGTCTCGCGGATGTACATCGTCCCCTTCTCGGGATCGAACGGGCAGTCCGACGCGAAGACGGTCTTCTCGAATGGGAAGAATTCCAGCCCGCACACGGTGGCCGGGCGCGAGCCGAATACGGCGGTGTCGGTATAAAAATCCTGCTTGAAGTAGTCGAGCGGCCGCTTCTTCATGCTCTTGCGCAGCGACACGTAATCCTCGTCCGACGTACGCGCGCCGAGCTGGTCCCAGCCGGGGCCGATGCGGCCTTCCACCATCGGCACGATGCCGCCGAAATGGTGCACGATGATCTTCAGGTTGGGATATTTGTCGAGCGTCTTGGAGAACACCAGGCGCGCCATGGCGGCGGCGGTCTCGTACGACCAACCGAACGTCCACCAGATCTCGTACAGCGACTTCTTCTCGTCGATGTAGTCGGGATGGTTGGCGCCGCGCGCCGGGTGCATCCAGATCGGCTTGCCGAGCCGGTTCATGGCGGCGAAGAACGGTTCGAACTCGGGCCGGTCGAGCGGCCTGCCGCGGACATTGGTATAGATCTGCACGCCGAGGGCGCCGAGGTCCTTGATCGCGCGCTCGCTCTCGCGCACACCGGCGTCGGGCGCGGCGACCGGAGCCTGGGCGACGAAGCCGGGAAAGTGGTCAGGATGCTTCGCACACAGCTCGGCAAAGCCGTCGTTGATCATGCGCGCGTATTCCTCCACCTGCTCGGGCTTCTGCGTCATCACCTCGAGCGGTGGCATCGGATAGGAAATGATCTGCGCGTAGTCCGGGAAGGAGTCGACGACCTTGAGCCGCACGTCCAGATCGTGAATCGAGGGAATTTCGCGCACCCGCTTGCCGATGTCCCGATGGTCGCCGGTGGTCAGGACCTCGTCGAAAAACCGCTTCGGCATGAAGTGGGTGTACGCGTCGATGCGCATGAACTGTCCTCCCAGCGGCCTTCACAAAAGCGCGGCGCACATTGACAGACGTCTGACGGACTGTAAACACTCGCAGGCCGTTCCCACCGATGCGGCAGGCGCAGGACAACGACCGTGACAGAGTCACCCCAGCAGATTTCGGCCGAGGCCTATCTCGGTCGCCTTGCCGACCGCGGCATCGAGTACGTGTTCGCCAACGCGGGCACCGATTTCGCGCCCATCATCGAGGCGCTGACGCGCAACACCGGGTCGGCACGCAAGTTCCCGCGCGTCGTGACGGTGCCGCACGAGAACGTCGCCATGGCCATGGCCCACGGCTACTACCGGGTGGCCGGCAAGCCGGCCGCCGTCATGGTGCATGTGACGGTGGGCACGGCGAACGCCATGAACGGGCTGATGAACGCCACGCGCGACAATGTCCCGATCCTGCTCGCCGCCGGCCGCACACCGCTCACCGAAACCGGCCATATTGCGTCGCGCAACCGCTCCATCCATTGGGGCCAGGAGGCGTTCGACCAGGGCGGCATGGTGCGCGAATTCGTCAAGTGGGACTACGAGCTGCGCGCGGGCCAGCCGGTGGACGCGGTGGTCGACCGCGCGCTCGACATCGCCATGAGCGAGCCGCGCGGGCCGGTCTACCTGACGCTGCCGCGCGAGGTGCTGGCGAGCCCGGCCATTGCTGCGCGACGCGACAATGTGCGGCCGCTCGGGTCGGCGCCGCCGGCGCCGTCGTGGCGCGCCATCGAGGAGGCGGCGAGTTTCTTGGCCCAGGCCGAGTTTCCGCTCATCGTGACGTCGAGCGCCGGGCGCAGTCGTGCGGCATTCGACGAGCTCGCCGCCCTGGCCGAGGAATTCGCCCTGCCCGTGGTGCAGAACGAGGCGCGCGACATCAACCTGGCGAGCAACCACCCGATGAACCTCGGCTTCGCCGCCGCGCCGTTCCTGCCCAAGGCCGACGTCGTGCTGGTAATCGACTCGATCGTGCCGTGGATCCCGCGCGCCGCCACGCCCGGCCGCAACGCCAAGATCATCCACATCTCGGCCGACCCGCTCGCCCAGCGCTACCCGTTCCGCGACATCGAAGCCGACCTCCTGATCACGGCGGAGCCTTACGCCGCCCTGACGAGCCTGCGCAAAGCCTTGCGCGACGCCAAGGCCAACGGCAGAGCGATCGAAAACCGCCGCAAGGTGGTGGCGGTGGCGCGCGAGGATCTCGAGGCCAAGCGCCGCAAGCTGCTGGACACGGCGCGCAACGCAACCCCGATCCACTCGGCCTGGCTGGCGGCGTGCATCAACGAGGTGAAGTCCGAGGACACCATCGTGGTCAGCGAGCTCGGCGTCCCGGTCGGGCAGCTCGATCTCACCCGCCACGGCACGTTTCTCGGCAACATGCTGGCCGGGGGCTTGGGCTTCGGCCTCGGCGCCGCGCTCGGCGCCAAGCTGGCGGCGCCGCAGCGCGAGGTCATCGTCGCCGTCGGGGACGGCTCCTACATGTTCGGCAATCCCCTGCCCTATCATTACGTTGGCCGCGCCGAGAACCTGCCGACGCTCACCGTCATCGCCAACAATCATTCCTGGCACGCGGTGCGCCAGGCGACGCTCGACGTCTATCCCGACGGCACCGCCGCCAAGGCCAACGTGATGCCGCTGACCGAGCTCAAGCCCGCGCCGGACTACGAGAAGGTGGTGGAGACCTGCGGCGGCCACGGTGAGAAAGTGGAGCACCCGGGCGAACTGCTTCCGGCGCTCAAGCGTTGCCTCGATGCGGTCCGCGCCGGCACGCCGGCGCTGCTCAACGTGTCGACGCAGGGCCGCCACTCTTAAAGACAGACGCGATGGCCAAGCGAGCGGCGACACGCGCCGGCGACATTGCCATTGTCGGCGGCGGCATCTGCGGGCTTTCGCTCGCGTTGAACCTGCACCGGCGCGGCATTCCGTGCACGGTGTACGAACGTGCTCCGGAGGTGAAGGAGCTCGGCGTCGGCATTACGCTGCTGCCGCATGCCATGCGCGAGTTCTCGGCGCTCGGCGTCACCGACGCGCTGCTCGCGGCCGGCATCGAGAGCCGCGAGAGCTGCTTTTTCAACCGCTTCGGCCAGCTCATCTATGGCGAGCCGCGCGGCCGCCATGCCGGCTACGACGTCCCCGAGGTGATGATCCACCGCGGCCGGCTGCACATGATCCTCTATCAGGCGGCACGCGCGCAGCTCGGCGCGCAAAGCATCCGCACCGACCACGACTGCGTGGGGTTCGAGCAGGACGCGAACGGCGCCACCCTGTTCCTCCGCGCGTTCAGCTCGGGCGCGTCGCGCGAGCCGGTGCGCGCGGGCGCCGTGATCGCCTGCGACGGCATCAACTCGGTGATCCGGCAAAAATTCTATCCCGACGAGCAGGTCGCCTTCGCCGGCATCAACACCTGGCGCGGGGTGACGCGCCGCGCGCCGATTCGCGGCGGCCGCACCTATATGCGCGTGGGCTCGATCCTCACCGGAAAAATGGTGATCTACCCCATCGTCGACGACGTGGACGGGACGGGGCGCCAGCGCATCAACTGGATGGCCGAGATCAAGCAGGAGACGTTCGACAAGAACGACTGGAACAAGCCGGGCGCGCTCGCCGATTTCTTTCCGATCTACCGCGACTGGCGTTTCGACTGGCTCGACGTTGCCGCCCTGATCCGGGATGCCGACCAGATCCTTGAATATCCCATGGTCGACAAGGAGCCGGTGGCGCGCTGGACCTTCGGGCGGGTGACCCTCGCCGGTGACGCCGCCCATCCGATGTATCCGCGCGGCTCAAACGGCGCCGCACAGGCGGCGATCGACGCCCGCGTGCTCGCCGAGGCGCTGGAGTCGCACGCCGACATGCGTGACGCGCTGCAGGCCTACGAGCAGGCCCGGCGCGAGACCACCGCCCGCATCGTGCGCACCAACCGCGAATTTCCGCCCGACTTCATCAACATCAAAGTGGAGGAGCTGGTCGGCGACCGCCCGTTCGACAATCTCGACGAGTACATCACGCAGGACGAGCTGCGCGCGCTGTCGGAGAACTACAAGCGCATCGCGGGATTCTCGCTGGCGGATGTGGAGAACGCGTAGGTCTGACGTTACACGCCCGTAGCCCGGATGAGCGCAGCGAAATCCGGGGGCGGCCTCTCACTTAATGTCAGCACCGATCGCCGCTCCCGCATATCGCTTCGCTCATGCGGGCTACGAAGGGCTGCTACGACGCGACAGACACTGCCTGGT
>DATFWC010000743.1:0-6217 GCA_035259885.1 Xanthobacteraceae bacterium | reverse complement strand
GTGCCGGCGATGATGCCGGTCCACATCAGGTCGAGCCCGACCTTGGTCGCAGCCACCAACGGCCCGATGACGAGCCCGAGCGCCAGTGCCAGGCGGTCGAGCAGCGCGGCGCTGTTGCGCGTGATCGACATCAGCATGGAGAGCGGCGTGAGAAACAGCAGGCCTGCCGCAAACGCCGTCGGCACTTGGGCCGCCATATGGAATCCGACGGCGCCGCCGACGATGGCCGACGAGATCAGCCCGGTGGCCAGCCCGTTGAAGAAGGCGATGCGGTGAGCGCGCGGCTCTCCCGGCAGCAGCCGAATGGCCTCGACCCAGACGCTGATGGCGGTGAGATGGGCCGGCAGGATCAGGTGACGCAGCCGCGTCTTACCGTTCCTGAGCATCGGCAGGAGCGCGACCACCATGGGCATGAAGCGTACGCTGGAGAGGCTCACGGCGAGCGCGACCTCGATGAGCGAGGCGCTTCCCAGCGTCGAGATCAGGATCACCTGCGCCGGCGCCGCCCACACCAGCATGGTCGAGAGCGCGATCCAGCCGGCGCTGAACCCGAAGTCGTGGGCCAGCGCGCCGATGCCGATATAGGTGCCGAACAGCACGTAGGCGAAGACCGATCGCCAGGCCGTCAGCATGCCACGCGCAAAGGCGGCGACCGCCGAGTCCTGCGCCAAGGGAGCGTCGGAACGCGGCGAGATCATGCGAATCCGAACAGCCTCGCCGGATTGTCGGCGAGAATGTGCTGACGCTGCGCCGCATCGGCCCAGTCGGCGAGCTTGTTGTAAAGGCCGATCGTCCCCACCCGGTCGTGGAACGACAGGTGCGGGAAGTCGCTGCCCCAGATCAACTGGTCGGGCGCGGCCGCGATCAAGGCGTGCGCAAACGGCGCCACATCCGCGAACGTCGGATCGGTGGAGAAGCGATAGATGCCGGTGAGCTTCACCCAGCATCGCCCGGATCCGTCGCCGGCGAGCGCCAGAAGCTCCTGAAACCCGCGCTGCTCCGGCCCGTCCTTGGCGGGAAACAGGCCCATATGCGCGACCGTGAAGGCGACGGGAAGCGCCCGAAGCGTCGGCAGCAACTCCTCGGTGAGCCAGCCCGGCGTGAGAAAATCGAGATGCCAGCCGAGTTCGCGCGCCACCACGGCGTAGCGGGCGATGCGGGACTTGAGCGCGTCGGCCAGGCCCGCCTCGGGCCGGCGCACCGGCGACACGTTGATGCGGATGCCGCGGATGCCGGCCGCATCCCAGGCGGCAAGTCTTGCATCCACGACCGCATTTGCGTCGAGATGCACGATGCCGCGGCGCCGCTGCGGCTCGACCTCTGCCATGGCATCGAGCATGCACGAATTGTCCTGGCCGTAGGCGCTGGGCTGCACGAACACGAAACGCTCGAAACCGAGGCGGCGCGCTGTGCGCAGATAGGAGTCGAGCGGCGCCAGCGGTGGCCGGTAGCGCAGGTCCGACGCATCGTAAGGATAGCGCTCCGCCGGCCCGAACACGTGGAAATGCGCATCGCACGCGTGCGGCGGGGCCACGAAGGCAGGCGCCAGGCCGGCGTCCGGATCGTTCACGTGTTCGTTCATCGCGCTAGCTCTCCCCTCCGGACACATGGCTCGCCGCCGCTTGACCGCGCGGCGCTGCGCCCGCGATGATGACCTCAGGCAAACCAAAAAGTCACCCGGGAGGGCACGATGAATCGGCGGGAATTCGCCGTCGGCGCGCTGGCGCTGCCGGCCTTGTGGCGCCCGGCGGCTGCCCAGGTCACGGCCATCCGGCTCGGCAAGCAATACGGTCTTCCGTTCCTGCCGCAGATGGTGATGGAGGCGCAGAAGCTCATCGAAAAGCACGCGGCTCAGGGCGGCATTTCGCTCGGCGTCGAATGGCTCACCATGAGCGGACCCGGTGCACTCAATGACGCGCTGCTGGGCGGCCAGATGGAGTTCGTCAACGTCGCCGCGCCCTCCCTCGGCACGCTGTGGGACAAGACGTTCGGCACGCCGCAGCACGTGCATGGATTGTGCGCGGTGCAGTCGATGCCCTATGTGTTGTGCACCCGCAACGCGGCCGTGACGACCATCGCGGATTTCACCCAGAACGACCGCATCGCCGTGCCAACCGTCAAGATATCCGGGCAGGCCATGGCACTGCAGATGGCGGCGGCCAAGCTGTGGGGCGCCGATCACTACGAGCGGCTCGATTCGCTGACCGTCTCCATGGCGCATCCCGACGCCCTGCAGGCCCTGCTGTCGGGCCGCTCCGAGATCACCGCCCACTTCGCGGTGTCGCCGTTCCACTACTACGAGCTGGCGACACCCGGCATCCGCCAGGTGCTGAAATCCTACGACACGCTGGGCGGCCGCCACACCAACGGCATCCAGGTCACGACCAAGCGCTTCTACGAGGCCAATCCGAAAATCTGCGCGGCGGTCCTGGCCGCGCACCAGGAGGCCAACGCCTTCATCAACGCGCAGCCGCGTTCTGCCGCCGAGATCTACCTGTCGCTCACTCGGGACCGGCGCAACTCGCTCGACGACCTCGCGCGCATGGTGGCGGACCCCGATGTCGAGTACACGACCACGCCGGCCAACGTCACCACGCTGGTCGCCTTCATGCACAAGGCCGGCCGCATCAAGCGCCTGCCCGGGTCATGGAAGGACCTGTTCTTCCCCGACGTGCACGGCGTTTCGGGGAGCTAGATCGCGAAATCAGCAGCGTCGGTTGGTGGCAGATCAAGACACCCAGATCAGCAGGTTCCGCGGGCCGTCGTCCGGCATGATCCCGCCGCCGTTTGAGCCGCGCCGCCTGCGCGGATAGGGCCCCGATTCCGAGGTTCGTGATACATCGCAGCACCCACACGACCTTCGGAAGCAGGGGGCTGTGGCTTCGGCGAGGGCTCCCGACTTTGTGAACACGCGCCGCGCCTGCACAAGCGGTCCCGGTTGAACCAAGACTGCGGCAGCCGCGACTGACTCGCGGAGAAGAGGCGGGACGATGGTTGCGACCGATCGAGGTGGATCCCCGTGCCCACAATGTGGCGGCAAGGGTATGGTCAAATGCAAGAAATGCAACGGCGAAGGCGGCCACCAGACGCAACGGCTGGCAGAGACCAGCTTCGACTTCAGATCGTTTGCACGGGCGCGGGGCTGGGAGACCTGCTCGGCTTGTCACGGCAACGGCCGATTGCGCTGCGAGTGTCAGCGCTAGGCGCTCTCTTTTCTCTTGAAGGGAGGGTGGCTCGGTCAGATTGCCGGACCTGATCTCGACCAGCGGGCCTTCACACCGCTTGCGAGCCAGTTCGACCATCTCGGGCGTCACGTCGAACCCATGCAGGACGGCGCGCGGCGCGCCAGAAGTTCACTGCAGATCGACCCATCGAGAACCCTGAGGCCCTCGACCCAACAGTGACATCGTGGCCGGACGCTCGCACAGGGCGTTGTGCGGCTTCGTCGGCGCGATGGCGACAGATCGATCCGCAACGGCCGAATAGATGCGACGGCCGACGTGTCTATTTCGGCCGGCGCTTTGTCGGACGTCCGCGCGATCCCGACGGCGACGGCGGCTCCGGATCGTTGGCCGGATGGCGGCGCGCGCTCTGCCGCAAGGCGTCACGCAGCGTGACCGGGCGGTTGTGTTTCTTCAGGAGATCGGCAAAGGCCTCGTCGGCGAGTTCCTGGAAATCGCGCATCGTGTCCCGCGCCAGCAGATCGAGCGCGTGCCAGGTCTCATCGTCGATCTGGATGCGTTTGCCCGGCATCAGCGCACGCAGCGATCGTGGCGATCGCCCTGCCCCGCCATTGCAACGAAATCGGGTGTCGCGGCCCCGATGTTGCGCCCATATTTCGCTGCCATGATCTTGCTCCCGGATGTGCAAATGAATTCCATCTACAACGACCGTTCAAGAGCTGCGTTCCAAGCCGTTCCAGCCGCATTCGCCGATGCGGTCAAGATTTCGGCCGCGGCCGAAACGTCGGAACGGCGACTCATGCGAGGCGTTGCCACCACGAGATCTCCATAACCACCCACAAAATATCGTGGTGATCGCATGAGTTCCATGACGTCCTATGCATCGGCATTGTTCCGTTCCCGCCAGGGGACCAGAAGGGCGCAAGATCTCGCGCACGCGCACAAAGGCGCGGTCCTGTTCACCATGTGCCTCGGCGTGTTCGTGGCGCAGCTTGATTCGTCGGTGGTCAATCTCGCCGTAAAGCACATCGGCGGCGACCTCGACGCCGGCGTCAACCAGCTGCAATGGGTGCTCGACTCCTACAATCTTGTCTATGCCACGCTGCTGCTCACCGGCGGCACGCTGGGCGATCTGTACGGTCGCACCCGCATCTTCGTATTGGGCATCGGGTTGATCGCGGCGGGCTCGCTGATCTGCGCGCTCGCGCCCAATGCCGCCATCCTGATCGCCGGCCGGGCCGTGACCGGGCTCGGCGCCGCGCTGGAGCTGCCGACGACGCTGGCGATTCTCACCGTGACCTACGCGGACCCCAAGGAACGGGGGCGCGCCATCGGCATCTGGGCGAGCCTCAACGGTGTGGCGCTGGCGGTCGGCCCGACCATCGGCGGCCTGCTCGTCGACCTGGTGGGCTGGCGCAGCATCTTTCTGCTCGTGGTGCCGGTGACCTTGCTGGCGCTGGTCATGGCGCTCAAGGCGGTGCCGGAAAGCCGCCATCCTGAGGGCCGCCAGCTCGATCCGGCCGGCCAGGCATTGGCAATCGTGGCGCTCGCGGCGCTGTCGTTCGTCGCCATCGAAGGCCCGCACATGGGCTGGACGTCGCCCGCGATCCTCACCCTCATGGGCACCTGTGCGGTTGCCGCGCTCCTGTTCTGGCGCGTCGAGTCAGGCCGCACGGGCGCACTGGTGCCGCTCGACATTTTTGCCAATCGATCGTTCAGCACCGCCATCACGATTGCCGGCCTGATGACCTTCGGCATGTACGCCATGCTGTTCCTGGTGCCGCTCTATCTGCAATCGATCGGGCAGATGTCGGCCTTCGCCGCCGGTCTCGCGCTGCTGCCGATGTCGATCACCTTCGTGATCGTGTCGCAGTTTTCCGGCGCACTGGCCAAACGCCTGGGCGCGCGCGTCATGACGACGTCCGGCATGGGCCTTATGGGAACCGGGCTGCTTCTGCTCGCACTGGTGTCACGCGAGCCCAACCTGCTGTTGATCGAGGCCGCACTCCTCATCATCGGCGCCGGGCTCGGCCTCAATACCGGCCCGGTCAACGCGGTGGCCGTGGCCAGCGTGGCACCAAGCCGATCCGGCATGGCCTCCGGTTTGATCAACACCACGCGCATGGTGGGCGCGACTCTCGGCATCGCGGTGCTGGGTTCGCTGTTCGCCGTCCATGCCGGCGAGGGCGCGCCCGAGAGCATGATCACCGGCCTGCGCCTCGCCTTCCTCGGCGGCGCCGCGGCGGAGCTGACCGGCGCCGCGCTGGCCTTCGCCTTCATCCGTGCCGGCGACATGGAGCAGAGATCTGGCGCTTGAACGGCCGGCGCGGCTCTACGTTGCCTTGGCTGCCCGGATGGCGCGCCAGATGCGCTCGGCTGTCAGCGGCATGGCAATGTCGGTGACGCCCACCGGCCGCAGCGCGTCGAGCACGGCGCTCACGATCGCCGCCGGCGCCCCGATCGTGCCGGCCTCGCCGCAGCCCTTCGCGCCCAGCGGATTGTGGGTGCAAGGCTGGCTCTCGTCGCATTCGGACACGATGTCGGGCAGATCGTCCGCACGTGGAATGCCGTAATCGAGGAACGAGGCCGACAGGAGCTGTCCGTTCGCCGGGTCGTACACACAGTGCTCGCGCATGGCCTGGCCAAGTCCCTGGGCCAGGCCGCCGTGGATCTGGCCCTCGACGATCATCGGGTTGATGACGGTCCCGATGTCATCGACCGCCCAATAGCCGATCAGCTGCATGCTGCCGGTGTCCGCATCGATCTCCAGCTCGCACGCATGGGCGCCGTTGCTGAACGCGAAGGCGGGCGGATCGTAGACGGCGGTTTCCTGCAGGCCCGGCTCGAGCGCTTCCAGCGGGAAATTGGCCGGCACGTAAGCGGCGCGCGCGACCTCGCGCAAGTGAACGCGGCGATCCGTGCCGGCGACGGCAAACCAGCCTTGATCGAATGCGATGTCGCTTGCCGCGGCTTCCATCAGATGCGCCGCGATGCGCTTGCCCTTGTCGATGATTTTCGCCGTGGCGCGCTCGAGC
>DATFWC010000742.1:0-3906 GCA_035259885.1 Xanthobacteraceae bacterium | reverse complement strand
GAATTCGCCCGGCCGCACCGCGAGGTCGAGCCGGTCGAGCGCCATCACGCCGTTGGCGAACGTCTTGGACACGTTGCGCAGCGCGACGATCGGCGCACCGTCCGCTTCCGTGCGCGCATCCCTTACGGCGTTCGCGGGCTCGCCCATCGCTGGTTCAAATCGTTCTCGTGCTGGGAAATAAGACCCCCACCTTATTCCTCCCCCTTTCAGGGGGAGGAGAGAGTTTGCGGCACGCGCGGCGTTTCAGCTCGACGCGATGTGCGTGCGGCGCTCTCCTCCCTCCCCCTGAAAGGGGGAGGGATGGGGTGGGGGTCCAGCGAGTCATGAACGTCTCAAGCGGAGATCCAGTCAGCCGGATCAATTCTTCGGGCGCAGGTCGATGCCGACCCGCTTGTTAACGAATTGCAGCGTATAGGATTTTGCATAATCGAGACCGGGTTTCACCACGCCGGCCCGCACCATCTTGTCGTAAAAGCTCTTCATGCGGGCGTCCGTCATCGCGCCGATGCCGAGCTCGCGCGCATCGCCGGAATCGACGATGCCGTACTGCTTCATCGTGGCGACCGAATAGGCCAGCAGCGCGTCGGTCATTTCCGGGTTGTGCGCCTTGATCAGCGCGTTGGCGGCCTGGTTGTCGCCGTAGATGTAGTTGTACCAGCCGATGATCGAGGCATTGACGAAGCGCTGCACCAGGTCGGGCTTCTTCTCGACCAGCTCGCGGCGCGTCTCGATCAGGGTCGAATAGGTGTCGTAGCCGTAGTCGGCGAGCAAAAAGACTTTTGGCTTGAAGCCCGCCTGCTTCTCTATCGCAAAGGGCTCCGACGTGACATAGCCCTGCATGGCGCTGCGCTTGTCGGCCAGGAACGGCTGCGGATTGAACGTGTACGGCTTGACCTGTCGGTCGTTGAAACCGAAGTCCGCCTTGAGCCACTGAAAATAGTTCACCATGCCTTCGGCCGAGACCAGCAGCGTGAGCTTCTTCAGATCCTCGAATTTATCGATGCCCTGGTCCGGGTGCGCCAGCAGCACCTGCGGGTCGCGCTGGAAGAAGGCGGCGACCGACACGGTGGGAATGTTCTGCACCGCGACGTCGAAGGCCTGCAGCGTGCCGGCGACGATGACGAAGTCCATCTTGCCGACCGGCACCAGGATTCGGTTGTTCACCTGCGGGCCGCCCGGCACGATGGTGACGTCGAGGCCGTATTTGCGATAGGTGCCGTCGGCCGCCGCCTGGTAGAAGCCGCCATGCTCGGCCTCGGCCACCCAGTTGGTGCCGAACGTCACCTTGTCCAGCGCCTGGGCGCCGGCCGCCGTCGCCACCATGCTGGCCAGCGCCGCCACGGCCAACGATCGCACCAGCCCAAAGTTCATCGCTTCTCCTCGACGGTGCCGGACGCCGGGTGTCTTGCCCGGGCGGGCCCGACGCCGCATCCTCTTGGCGCCGCTGCCCTGAGCTACCGGCCGATCATCGGCCGTGCAAGGCGGCCGGCGGCCGACTTTGCAAGGACAGTGCCGCATGCTGCCGAAGCGCGACTGGCTGGAGATGACGTGGGAGGACGTGGCCGGCGCCGATACGTCCCGCTGGATCGCCGTGCTGCCGGTCGCGGCGGTCGAGCAGCACGGGCCGCACCTGCCGCTCGGTGTCGATACGTTCATCGCCCAGGCCTATCTGGAGCGCGTGCGCGCCATGCTGCCGGCCGGGCTGCCGGTGAGCTTTCTGCCGCTGCAGAAGCTCGGCCAGTCCGACGAGCATGTGGCCTTTCCGGGCACCCTGACGCTGAGTTCGACCACGGTCATCCGGGCATGGAGCGAGATCGCCGAGTCGGTGCACCGCGCCGGCGTGCGCAAGTTCGTCCTCGTCACCAGCCACGGCGGCAATCTGCAGGCCATTGAGCTGATTGCCCGCGAGCTGCGCGTGCGCCTGAACATGTTTTTGGTGGTCTGCGCCTGGCACCGCTTTGGTTATCCGGAGGGCTTGTTCTCGGCCGAGGAGCGCCACCACGGCATCCACGCCGGCGCCATCGAGACCTCGCTGATGCTGGCGGCGCGCCCCGAGACCGTGCGCCGGGAGCGCGCGCAGAATGCCGTGCCGGCGAGCGTCGCCATGGAGCGCGAGTTCAAGTGGCTGCACGCCTACCGGCCGGCCGGCTTCGGCTGGGCCACCCAGGACCTGCATCCCTCGGGCGCCGTCGGCGACCCCACCGCCGCCAGCCGCGAAAAGGGCGAGGCGGCGCTCGATTACGGCGCGCGCGCCTTCGTCGAGCTTCTGGGCGAGGTGGATCGGTTCGATCTGACGCGATTGGGTAAGGGGCCGCTGGGATGACGGCTTCCATGCCGGGATTTTTGAGGAGGGGGCGATGCTGAAACGCATGCTTGGCGTCCTTGTCGCCGCAACCGCGGCGGCCACCATGGCCCACGCCCAGGCGCCGCTGAAACTGTTCGACGCGCATCTGCACTACAACGCCGAGCCGACGCCGTTCTATCCGCTCGACAAGGTGCTGGAGATTTTCAAGCGCAACAACGTCGCCGGCATCCTGGCGACCAGCCGCCCCAACACGGGCACGCGCGCCCTGCTCGACGCCAAGGCGCCGGGGCTGTGGGTCGTGCCTTTCATCCGTCCCTATCGGGTGCGCAGCGACATGCAGACCTGGTTCGACGATCCGACGATCTACGAGCTGGTGCAGTCCGAATACAAGCGCGGCGCCTACCGCGGCATCGGCGAGTTCCACATCTACGGCAAGTCGGCCGCGACCGGATGGGTCAAGAAGATCGTCGACTTCGCGGTCGAGCGCGACCTCTATCTGCATGCCCATTGCGACGAGGAAGCGCTGCTGATCCTGCTCGGCCACAACGCCAAGGCCAAGATCATCTGGGCGCATACCGGGTTCTCGACGGCGCCGCAGCGGGTCGCCGAGCTGCTCGACAAGCACGCGCTATGGGGCGAGCTGTCCTATCGTGGCGGCATCACCGACGGCGCCGGCAAGCTGACCGCCGATTGGCGCGCGCTGTTCGCAAAATATTCCGACCGTTTCCTGATCGGCTCGGATACCTGGATCAACGAGCGATGGTTCGCGTACGACACCCTGATGCAAGGGTACCGCAACTGGCTCGCGCAACTGCCCGCCGATCAGGCGCGGCGCATCGCCCACGGCAACGCCGAGCGGTTGTTCGGCGGCAGGATGGAGTGAGGTCCCTCCTGCCCGCCGCCGCCGTGATCGCGTGAAGCCTTGCCCGAAGCCGACATGCCAATGTCCGCCTCGGCCAGGCGACTATCTCACCTTCACGTACTTCCGCAGCACGCGCGGCCGCGGCTCGCCCGCGAACACGTTGCCGTGCTTGTCGACGGCGCCGAATTCGGGTCCGCTGCCCGTTCGGGTGTTCGGGTTGCCGCCCTGGTCGAGGATGAAATGCTTCACCCAGCCGTGCTGCGCGTCGCCGATCCGAATCCCCTGCTCGAAGCCTGGGTTCTCGACATTGTCCGATTCCGAATCGAACACGTAGATCAGGTCGTCGTCGTTGACCGAGAACGCGATGCCGCTCGGCATGCCGAACTGGTACCACCTGCCCAGGAACTTTCCGTCCTGGTCGAAGATCTGGATGCGGGCATTGGTGCGGTCGCACACGAACAGCCGGCCGCGCTTGTCCATGGCGATGCAGTGCGGGACCTGGAATTCGCCCGGCCCGTATCCGGTCTTGCCCCACTGCTTGATGAATTTTCCGTCCTTCGAATATTTTACAATGCGGTTGCTGGTGAAATGGCCGTCAGCGACGAAGATATCGCCGTTGGGCGCTGTCACCACCGCGGTCGGCGAGCGGAAATGATATTCGTCGTCGCCGCCCACGCCCGGCTCGCCCAGCGTCATCAGCAGCTGTCCGTCCGGGCTGAACTTGCGCACGACGTGGCCG
>DATFWC010000741.1:0-3441 GCA_035259885.1 Xanthobacteraceae bacterium | reverse complement strand
GCACTCCCGCAAAGACCATTCACTCCTCCCCTGGGCTCTTGTCGCCCACACTCATACTGCCTGCTCTTTTCAGAAAGCCAAGCAGATTTTTTTGTGGCGGATTTCGTCAATAGACAAAATTCTTTTCAGGTGACCTAACGTCAGCATCATTCGACCTAGCCAGGCGCCATCGCCGAACACCGGCAACGCGCCCCGCGCGAACGAAACCTGCGCCGGATTAACAACCCCAATCAAAGAACCGGCCTGCGACGTCGGAGTTCTCTAGGCCTCGGGCACGCCGACATAAATATCGTCGCCCTCCTGGCGCACCGGATAGGTGCGCAGATCCTGGGCGGCCGGTCCCGACAGGCACTCGCCCGTGGCGATGTCGAACTGTGCCGCATGCAGCGGGCACTCGATCGTGCCCGCCTGGACGAAGCCCTGCGACAGGACGGCGAATTCGTGGGTGCACACGTCGTCGATGGCGTGAATTGCACCATTGATCCGGTAGAGCGCGATGGCGGCGCCGTCGATGTCGACCGGAAACCCCTCGCCGTCGCGCAGGTCGGAGGCGGACGCAACGCGGTGCCAGGTGGTCACGGCCACGATCCTATTCCGCCGCCACGCGCGGCGCCGCGGTGGCTTCTTCCTGATGCAGCCGGTCGAGGATACGGCGAGCCTGGATCACGCCCGTATCGGCATTAATGTCGGTCTGCGGCGGGTTGGGCACGAGGTCGAGGTTCACCTGCTGGGCCTCGAACACGGCCACGTCCTCGAGGAACGCCGTCCTGATCTGCGCCACCACTTTCTCGGTGGTGTGCGGATTGTGAATGTCGAAATCGTGGGCCTGGCCCCAGAAATAGTGGCTGGTTGTCTCCGTCTCCGGCGTGATGGCGTTGAGATTGCGCATGGAGATACCGCCGACGCGATGCCCCTCGGGCGCGCCGGTGCCGGTCGGCGTGGCGCCGACGTCGAGGCGCAGGAACGCGGGCGGAACGAAGTCGATGATCTGCCACCGGTCGACGTTGCCGGTAAAGCCGCCGACCTTGACGAAGGTGGGCGGCGGCGGCTGGTCGATGATCCAACGCGTCACCGCGACGTTGTCGTGGGCGCGCTGGACCTTGACGCTGGCATGCTCGACCAGGGCGGAGTTTCCGATAGTGGTCTCGTGCACGAAGGCGAGGTGCGTGAGGTCGAGCAGGTTGTCGACGATGAGCTGCCAGTTGGCCTTGACGTGGAGATATTCGCTGGCGGCGCCCCAGCTGGGATCGTCGAGCCAATGGTAGTCGGTGATTCTCCCCGGATCGGCCAGGGCCGGATCGCCCATCCAGATCCACAGCCAACGATAGCGCTCGACCAGCGGATAGGATCGCACGCGCGCCGATGGCGGGATGAGGTCCTGCCCGGGCACGCCCACGCAGGCGCCGGTGCGGTCGTAGCGCAGGCCGTGGTAGTGGCATTGCAGCGTGTCGCCGATCAGCTTGCCCATGGACAGCGGCAGGTGGCGGTGGGCGCAGCGGTCCTCGAGCGCCACCGGCGGGCCGTCCTCGGTGCGGAACAGCACGACCGGCTCGCCGAGGATCACCCTCCGCAACGGCTTGCGGCCAGCCTCGTGGCCGGACGCCGCGACGTACCAGGAATTTCTCAGGAACATGGCTTCGCCCTCCAGTCCTGACGTGGCGCAATCCTATGGGGCGCGGCGGCCGGCAGCAACGGAATGATGCGGCTTCGGCGCTCTCACAGCATCTCCTTGATGGCGCGAATGAGCCGGCGATCGACGCTGATCATCGCCGCCTCCTGCGGCAGCGACTGCGCCTGGCGGTCCGCCGCCGGGACGGCGCGCCCCTGCAGGATCACGCGGCCGTCGGATGTGAGGAAGATCGACTCGGCGATGCCGGCGTCGCTGTCCTGCCACACCAGCTCGACGCGAAATTTGACGCTCATGGCTTTCCCTCGGCCGCCCGCGGCGACCAGATCGAGACCTCGGCGAGATAGGACGGGATCCAGATCGTCGCGACCCGCGCAAAACGCTGCTGACGCTCCATGGCCTGCAGCATGCCGACCGTCTGGAAGCGCGTCCAGCCGAACTCCAGGCGTTCGTGCTCGTCGAACGCGTCGATCACGACGATGCGTTGCGCCGGCGTGTGGCTGACCCACTCCTCGATGGCCTGACGCACGCCGTCGACGCTGGCGACCGGAAAGATGGGCAAGTCGACGGTAGCGCGACAGCGGCAGCGTTCACGCACCGTCCAGGTCGTGAAAAAATGCGGCCCGAAGCTCATCAGGAAGCCGACGGTCTTGATCCCGTCGAGCGCCGGCAGGTAGGCGGCCGCGAGTTCGAGGTCGCTCGGCATCCTGCTGGCAGTGCGCCGCGCCAGGGCATCACCGGGCGACAGCGCGGCGGCGAGATGACCGGCGACCAGCGCCAGGACCGCGGTCCCCGTCGCCAGCGCGCCGGCGCGCAGCGACAGCCGAGCGGTCAGGCGATGCAGCACGATAACGGCGCCGGCGCCGGAAAAAATCCACAGCGTGAAAATCCACGAGGCGAGATAGCGGGTGTTCATGTTCGGATGCAGCACCACTGCCGCCGCCGACACGGTGAGCAGCATCAGCGGGGCGCGCGCGGCCGGTGTCAGGCGGTGCAGCCGCCACAGTGCCGCCGCCGCGAGCAGCACGGCAAGCGCCGCGCTCCACAGCCCGACGTGATACTCCTCCGCCAGCCACAGCGCGTAGCGGCGCGCGCCCAGCCACGGGTCGAAATGCTGGTCGGGAAACGAATTGGCCGTGCTGACATACATCAGGAAGAATTGCAGCCGCTGCGGCAGCAGCAGGAACACGCCGATCGGCACCGCCTGCCAGTAGAACATGGCGCGCCCGATCGGCCCTATCCGCGCGTCGAACGCGGCCCGGTGCCGGTACCAGGCGATGGCCAGGCGGACGAACAGCAGCGCCCAGGCCACGGTGAGCGGGTTGCGCGGCGGATAGGCCGACAGGCTGCGGCCAAACATCTCCAACGGCCGCGGCCCGTGCAGCGTGATGACGACGACCGCGAGGCCGGTCGCGGCGGCGGCGAGCAGGAGCGGATCCTTGAGCCCGTGCCGGATGGCGCGGCGAATGTCGATGCCGGCGGCAAGGTCGCGCGCCCATGCCAGCCAGTCGCGCGGCGCCGTGCCGACGAAGGCAAGCACGAGCGCCACGACGGTGAGAAGCCAGTAGTTCTGCTTCTGCAGGAACAGTAGCGTCAGGGCGATGGCCAGCGCCCGCCAGCGCGGATAGGCGTGCGGCGCCTCGCAGGCGCGCAGGTAGAGCCACAGCGCCAGCGCCGTGAGGCCGGCGCCGAGGCCTTCCAGCATGACGTCGGCCGAGATGGCGCGAAACGCCGGGCTGGCGATGGCAAACGCCGCCGCCACCGCGCCGGCGACCGCGCCGTCGCGGCGATCGACGAACAGTTTTCGCGCGATC
>DATFWC010000740.1:0-2406 GCA_035259885.1 Xanthobacteraceae bacterium | reverse complement strand
TGCCATGTCGCCGGTCGGCGGCGTCGGAATCAATCTGGCGGTCCAGGACGCTGTCGCGGCGGCCAATATCCTGGCGGCGCCCCTGCGCGACGGCACCGTCACGCCCGAGCACCTGCGCGCGGTGCAGCAGCGGCGTGATTTTCCCACCCGCGCCACGCAGCGGATGCAGGTGTTCGTTCAGAACCGCATTCTCGGCCGCGTGCTGGCAGGTACGGAGCGGCCGTCGCTGCCCTGGCCGCTGAAGCTGGTGCGGGCATGCCCGGTCCTGCAGCGGATCCCGGCGCGCCTCATCGGCATCGGGGTGAGGCCGGAGCACGTGCGGATTCCAGACGACAGATGGCGGACCACAGACGACAGATGATGTCGTTGCAGCCGTCCGTCGTCCGTCATCTGTCGTCTGTCCTCTGAAAATGAGAGAGGCCCTGGTGTGAACCAGGGCCTCCCGACGGAGGGGGCGGTGCCGGGTCTCCGCCCCAACCGTTAGCGTGATGGCGTCTAGAGCGAGATGACTTTTCTTCGAATCGTCATCTCGCTCTAAGTTATGCTTGGAGCATGATCTTTTCCGAAAACCGGTATCCACTTTTCGGGATCATGCTCTAGCTCTGCACCGTCTCGCCGTGCAGCGCGAAGTCGAGGCCGTCGCGCTCGGTCTCCTCGTCGACGCGCAGTCCGATCACCAGGTCGACGACCTTGAGGATGATCAGGCTGACCACCGCGCAGTAGACGAAGACGATCACGACACCCTTGCACTGGTTGACGAACTGCGCGGGGTTGCCTTCGAGCAGGCCGGCCGTGCCGCCGTACTGCTCGACCGCGAAGATGCCGGTGAGGAGCGCGCCGACGATGCCGCCGACGGCGTGGATGCCGAAGGCGTCGAGCGCGTCGTCGTAGCCGAGCATGCTCTTGAGGCCGGTAGCGCCCCAGTAGCACAGCACGCCGGCCGCGACGCCGATCACCAGTGCGCCGATCGGCCCGACGAAGCCCGACGCCGGCGTGATGGCGACGAGGCCCGCCACCGCGCCGGAGCACATGCCGACCACGGTCGGCTTGCCGCGCATGCCCCATTCCACGAACATCCAGGAGAGGGCCGCCGTGGCGGTGGCGATCTGCGTCACCAGCATGGCCATGCCGGCCTGCATGCCCGCCGTCACGGCCGAGCCGGCGTTGAAGCCGAACCAGCCGACCCACAGCAGCGAGGCGCCGATGAACGTCAGCACCATGTTGTGCGGCGGCGACGAGTCCTTGCGCTTGCCGAGGCAGATTGCGGCCATCAGTCCGGCGACGCCGGCATTGATGTGCACCACGGTGCCGCCGGCGAAGTCCAGGACCTTGAACCACCCGTCGGAATTGCCGGAATTCATGAAGCCGTCCGGCCCCCATACCCAATGGGCGATCGGGGCATAGACCAGGACCGCCCACAGGCCGATGAACCACAGCATGGCGGAGAATTTCATGCGCTCCGCGAAGGCGCCGGCGATCAGCGCCGGCGTGATGATGGCAAAGGTCAGCTGGAAGCAGATGTAGACGGCCTCGGGAATCGTTGCCGCGAGCGGATTGGGATTGCCGATGCCCTTGGAGATGTCGCTCAGGATGCCTTGCAGGAAGGCGCGGTCGAGTCCGCCGATGAACGGTGTCCCGGAGCGGAAGGCCAGACTGTATTGGCAGATCACCCACAGGATGGTGACCAGGCAGGTGATGGCGAAGCTCGTCATCACGGTGTCGCCCACGTTCTTCTTGCGGACCATGCCGCCGTAGAACAGGCCGAGGCCCGGGATGGTCATCATCAGCACCAGCGCCACCGAGGTGAGCATCCAGGCGGTGTCACCGGAATTGGGCGTACAGTTGACCTGCATCTTGGCGTCGCAGGCGGGCGGCGGCGCCTCGGCGGGCGGTGCCGCCGCCGGTTCGCTGGTGGCGGCTGGCGCGGCCGGCGCCTGGGCGAACGACACGTCGGTGCTGACGGCGCTGACCAAGGCGGCGAGAAGGAGCCCGCAAACGAGCGCCAACAGCCCCGCCCGGGAGAATTTCTTGAACGTCATGGTATTACTCCTGTCCTGGATGTTGGGCGCGGGCTCAAAGCGCCGCAGCGTCGGTTTCGCCGGTACGGATGCGTACGGCTTGGTCGATGCCGAACACGAAGATTTTGCCGTCGCCGATCTGGCCGGTCTTGGCCGTGGTCGTGATGGTGTCGACCACCTTGTCGACCTGGTCGGTCGGTACGGCCACCTCGATCTTCAGCTTGGGCAGAAAGCTCACGGCATATTCGGTGCCGCGATAGATTTCGGTATGGCCCTTCTGGCGGCCATATCCCTTGACCTCGGTCACGGTCATCCCGTGCACGCCGATCCCGGTGAGCGCGTCGCGCACCTCGTCGAGCTTGAATGGCTTGATGATCGCCATGATGAT
>DATFWC010000739.1:0-3182 GCA_035259885.1 Xanthobacteraceae bacterium | reverse complement strand
CGCTCGGACCGGCGATGAGCTTCGCCACGTTGTGCTGGCTCTTGCCGCAGAACGAGCAATGGAGCGTCGGATGCAGTCCCTTGCGCCGCGACCACGGCAAACGGGACGCCGCATTCCTGAGCCTGCCCTTGAGAGTCATGGGGCCACCCGTGTCAAGGCTTCCTTGACAGTCAAGCTCATCTTGACACCCTTGTCAAGGTTTCCTTGACGCGACCGCGAGGGTGATTGTCCGTGTCGGGTGGCGGACATATCGCGATCATGACGACAGGGGTCGCGACATCGTGAACCACCTGCGACAATTTATGTTGCATTGCAACATAGGCGGCGCCATGTTCCATGCCGACATCCCCACATCCCGGCTGCCGCCCGCCTCCGCGGCGGCGCTTTGAGCAAACGGACACACCATGCTGAAAGGAAAGAATGCCGTCGTCACCGGCTCGACCTCGGGCATCGGCCTCGGCATCGCGCGCGCGCTCGCCGGCGAGGGCGCCAACGTGGTTCTCAACGGCTTTGGCGATGCCAACGAGATCGAAAAAATCCGCGCCAGCGTTGAGAAGGAGTGCGGCGTGAAGGCCGCCTATTCGCCTGCCGACATGACCAAGCCGGCCGAGATCGCCGCCATGATCAAGACCGCCGAGCAGACGTTCGGGGGCGTCGATATTCTGATCAACAATGCCGGCATCCAGCACGTCGCGCCGATCGAGGAATTTCCCATCGAGAAGTGGGACCAGATCATCGCCATCGATCTGTCGTCGGCGTTCCACTCGGTGCGCGCCGCCGTGCCGGGCATGAAGGCGCGCAAATGGGGCCGCATCATCAACACGGCGTCGGCGCACTCGCTCGTCGCCTCGCCGTTCAAGGTCGCCTACATCTCCGCCAAGCATGGCCTCGCCGGGCTTACCAAGACGGTCGCGCTCGAGCTGGCCGAGTTCGGCATCACCTGCAATTGCATCAGCCCCGGCTACGTGTGGACGCCGCTGGTGGAGAAGCAGATTCCCGACCAGATGAAGGCGCGCCACATGACGGCAGAGCGGGTCAAGCGCGACGTGCTGCTGGCGGCGCAGCCGACCAAGGAGTTCGTCACGGTAGAGCAGGTGGCGGCGCTGGCGCTGTACCTGTGCTCGGATGCGGCGTCGGCCATCACGGGCGCCAACATCTCGATCGACGGCGGCTGGACAGCCCAGTGAATGTTCTCCATCGCTTGCTGACGCCGCTGCGGCCGGGCGCGCAGGCCGCGGCGAGGAGCAGCACGGCCGGCCGCAAGAAGATCAACCTCGCGCTGCAGGGCGGTGGCGCGCATGGCGCCTTTACGTGGGGCGTGCTGGACCACCTGCTCACCGACGAGCGGCTCGCCGTCGAGGGCATCTCGGGCACGTCGGCCGGCGCCATGAACGCCGTGATGCTGGCCGACGGGCTGGCGCGCGGTGGGCCGGAGGAGGCGCGCAAGCGCCTATCCGACTTCTGGCGCGCCGCCAGCCGCGATGGCAGCCTGCCGCCGCTGCAGCGCGGCGTGCTCGACCGCCTGTTCGCGTTCTTTCCCATGGAGGGCACGCCATTCCAGGCCTGGGTGGATGCCTGGTCGCACGCGCTGTCGCCCTATGACGTCAACCCACTCAACATCAATCCGCTGAAGGACCTGGTCGAGCGCTTCGTCGATTTCGACGCGATCCGCGCCAGCCCCGGCCTGCACCTGTTCATCTCCGCCACCAACGTGCATACCGGCCGCCTGCGCGTGTTCCCCAAGCACAAGGTCACGGCCGACGTGGTCATGGCCTCGGCCTGCCTGCCGCTCCTGTTCCGCGCCGTCGAGATCGACGGCGTGCCCTACTGGGACGGCGGCTATATGGGCAACCCGGCGATCTTTCCGTTCTTCAGCGCGACCGAGAGCGAGGACGTGCTGGTGGTGCAGATCAACCCGATCGAGCGCCGTACCACGCCAACGGGATCGCGGGAGATCATGAACCGCATCAACGAGATCACGTTCAACTCCTCGCTGCTGGCGGAGTTTCGCGCCATCGAGTTCGTCGGCCGCCTGATCGCCCAGGGACGGCTGCCGCGCGGCACCGGGCCGGGCCAATACCGTCACATCAAGGTGCACCGCATCGCGCTCGACGGCAACGCCAAGCAGCTCACCGCCGAGAGCAAGCTCAACACCGACTTCGACTTCTTTTCCATGCTGCATCAGCTTGGGCGGCGCGCGGCGCGACGTTTTCTCGACGCGCATTTCGACGACATCGGGACGCGCAGCACGGTCGACCTGCGCGCCGAGGTGACGGCCGAGCGGGCATAGCGTTTCCTCTGTAGCCCGGATGAAGCGAAGCGAAATCCGGGATCGGGCGTGCAGCGGAAACACGTTCTCGCATTCCGCTTCGCTCCATGCGGGCTACGGGGAGCGCCATTAACGAGGTATATTCGTGCCATGCCCGCTCCCCTTCTCACTGCCGAAGTCGGCCCGGCCCGGCTGGAAGTGCTGGTCGCCAACATCACGACGCTTCACGTCGACGCCATCGTCAACGCGGCGAACCATGCGCTGATCCGCGGCGGCGGCGTCGACGGCGCCATCCATGACGCCGCCGGACCCGAGCTCCAGGCCGAGTGCAGCACGCTCGGCGGCTGCGACACCGGCTCGGCGAAAATCACGCGCGGCTATCGACTGCCGGCCAAGCACGTGATCCATGCGGTCGGGCCGGTGTGGAACGGCGGCACGCGCAACGAGGAGGAGCTGCTAGCCTCCTGCTACCGCACGGCTCTGAAGCTCGCCGCCGAGCACAAACTGGGGTCGATCGCCTTTCCCGCCATCTCCACCGGCGTCTATCGCTTTCCTGCCGATCTGGCGGCGCGCATCGCGGTCGGCACCGTGGCGTCGGAGATTTCCGCCGCACCCCGCGGCCTGCAGCGCGCCGTGTTCTGCTGCTTCTCCAGCGATTCGGCGCAGCATCACATGACGGCCTTTGCGGAACTCGGGCTTGCCTGACTCAGGCGAGCCGCCGGGCGTAAAAAAAACCGTGCGGCGCGTCGATTCCGCCGCCGGCTGGTCGTCGTGGCGGTACAGGCGGGGATGCGGCGACGCCCATCCGGCGGCGAAAAGGGAGCGAATCAATGCGATTTATGATTCTGGTCAAAGCCTCGAAGGATTCCGAGGCGGGCGTCATGCCGTCGCAGGAGATGCTGACCGCGATGGC
>DATFWC010000738.1:0-13226 GCA_035259885.1 Xanthobacteraceae bacterium | reverse complement strand
GCCGGACAGCGGCGCCCCGCGCGTCTGCTCGGCCTGCTTCATCAGGATGCCGGGCACGTTGCTGATTCCGCCGAATGGAAAATCCGCCGGCAGGTTGAACATGATCTCCGCCGTATGGCTGGCCGGGAGCGCCTGATCGGTGTTGCGGCGGATCGAGATGGTCATGGCCAGCCGACGCTCCGGAATGTCCACGTCGGCGCGCACCGCCAGTTCCGGCGCCTGGCCCGAGCCGGGCGAGACGGTCTCGGTGCGCCACGCCGCCGTGCCGACATACCGCTTGCCGGCCGGATCCGCCGGGTCCTCCTCGTAGAGCACGACACGCTGCGCCACCGTCGGCAATGGCTGCTGCGGCGCCGGCGTGGTCTGCTGCTGGCTGGGACGCGGCGCGGGGGCCGGTTGCGCATCCTGGCCTACCCGATCGGGGATTTTTGGCCGCGACGGAGCCGACTCGCGCTGCGTCGGCGGCGGCAGCCCGCGCATGGTGCCAGTGACCGCCATGATCTGGTCGCGGAACACGTAGAGCACGAGCCCGATGCCGAGAATGACGAACAGCGTCAGCAGGACGGCCACCATGCCCTTGCGCGAGCGACCCGGCTCGAACGACTCGTCCTCGTCGCCAGGAAGGACCGGCACGTGCGACGCCTGACGCGCCTCGGCCTTGCGCGGCGGCGGCTCGGGCGCGCGCCTCTTCGGTGGCGCACCCGGCGGGACCCGGCCTTCGCGCGGCGGGGGCGGCGGCGGCCGCACCGGAGCCGGCTCGATGCGCGGCTCGACGCGATCGAACTCGGGCATGTTGCTCGGCACGGAGGCATAGGCCTGGCGCGCGGAGCGCGACGCCTGGGCGGTCTTCTCGCCCAGGTTCTCGGCCTCGGCGACCACGTCGCGAAGGCCGCGCAGGCCTTCCTCGGTCAGGGGCGGGCGATCGCCGAGCATGCGGCTGCGGCCGCCGCGAGGCGGCGGACCGTCGGCGACCGGCGGCTCGCCATAATCGTCTTCGCGCGGCGCCGGCGCCGTGCTGTCCCGGCGTGGCGCCGGGCCCGGCGGCGGCCCGCTGTCACGGCGCGCCGCCGATGGCGCGCCCTCGCGGCGCGGTGGCGCCGGCTGAGGCGCTGGCGGCGGCGGTTGACGGCGTTCCGCCGGCGGCGGCGCGGCGGGTGCGGCCGGCTCGCCCGGCCGCACCACTGACAAGTTGTCTGGGCGCGGCGGCTCCATGCGCAGCTTGCGCGCGGCCTCCGCCTCCACCTTGCGGATCGCCTCCTCCAGCGCCAACCGCTCCCGTGTGATCTCCGATTCGGAGAGCTGGGGGGTCATGTTGCGCAACTGGCTGACCAGCGCCGTGCGCGCGCGCTCGTAGAGCATGCGCCGCGCCTCGCCGGTGTTCTTTTCCAAACCGGCGACCGCCTTGCCGATGAGCGGGTAGTAATCGGTCATGGGACTGATTCGTCTCGCGTCATTCTACCGCCCACGGGTCAGCTCTCGAACGGATTGTGCATCAGAATAGTGTCCTCGCGGTCGGGGCTGGTCGACAGGAGCGCCACCGGACAGCCAACCAGTTCCTCGATCCGCCGCACATATTTGACCGCCTGTGCCGGCAGCTCGACCCAGGAGCGGGCACCAGCCGTTGAGTCCTGCCATCCTTCGATCGTCTCGTAAATCGGCTCGACCCTGAGCTGCGCGCGTTCACCCGCCGGAAGATAGTCGATTTCGCGGCCGTCAAGCCGGTAGCCGACACAAACCTTGATCTCCTCGAAGCCGTCGAGGATGTCGAGCTTGGTCAGGGCTAGCCCGTTGATGCCACTGGTGCGGACGGTCTGTCGCACCAGCACGGCGTCGAACCAGCCACAGCGGCGGCGCCGTCCGGTCACCGTGCCGAATTCGCGGCCGCGGTCGCCGATCAGCTCGCCAATGGCGTTCTTCTGCTCGGTCGGGAACGGCCCTTCGCCGACGCGCGTGGTGTAGGCCTTGCAGATGCCGAGCACGTAGCCGATGGCGCCGGGACCAAGTCCGCATCCGATCGCCGCCTGCGCCGCCACCGTGTTCGACGAGGTGACGTAAGGGTAGGTCCCATGGTCGATGTCGAGTAGCGCGCCTTGCGCCCCTTCGAACAGGATGCGCTTGCCTTCGCGCCGCTTGTCGTCGAGCAGCGCCCACACCGTGTCCATGAACGGCAGCACCTTGGGGGCGACGCCGGCGAGCTCGTCATAGAGATCGTCGCTCGAGACCTCGGCCAGCCCGAAGCCGCGTCGCAGCGCGTTGTGATGATGGATCAGGCGTTCGATCTTGCCGTTGAGCGTCGGCAGATCGGCGAGATCGCCGAGCCGGATGGCGCGGCGGCCGACCTTGTCCTCGTAAGCCGGGCCGATGCCGCGCCCCGTGGTGCCGATGCGGGTGGCGACGTTCGATTGCTCGCGCGCCTTGTCCAGCTCGCGGTGCAGCGACAGGATCAGCGTGGTGTTCTCAGCGATGCGCAGCGCCTCCGGTCCGACCGCCACGCCCTGCCCGGCCAGCCGGTCGAGTTCCTCGAGCAGCGCATGCGGATCGAGCACGACGCCGTTGCCGATTACCGACAGTTTGCCGGGGCGGACCACGCCCGACGGCAGCAACGACAGTTTGTAGGTGACTCCCCCGATGACCAGAGTGTGGCCGGCGTTGTGGCCGCCCTGAAAGCGCACCACGATGTCGGCCTGGGCGGACAGCCAGTCGACGATCTTGCCCTTGCCCTCATCCCCCCATTGGGACCCGACCACGACCACGTTTGCCATCTAGAAGAACCCTCACGGCGGCATGCGCACCGCCATGCCGGACTCGGCCGAACCGGAGCCCTGATCCGGGATAAAGGATGCCGCCTGTCCAGGCAAGGCGCGCTACGCCACATGGTGTCTTTGTGGCGCCGGCATGTTTACGCCGCGATGACGGCCCGCGGCCGCCACATAGCGGCCTCAAAACTTCAGCGGCTTGGCCTGCTTCACGTGTGGCAATTTCAGCACCTTTCCGAGCACTTCCGTCGGAACGGTCCCGTCCACTTCCACCAGCGCGATGGCATTGCCGCCCGGCGCCTCGCGCCCGACATGGAAGGTCGCGATGTTGATGCCGGCATCGCCGAGCAGGCTGGCGAAGCGTCCGATGAAGCCCGGCTTGTCCTCGTTGGTCACGTAGATCATCGACGGCCCGAACTCGGCGTCCATGCGGATGCCCTTGATGTTGACGATGCGCGGCTTGCCGTCGGCAAACACGGTGCCAGACACCGAGCGTTCCTGGCGCTCGGTCTCGACCGTCACGGTGACGAGACTTTCGAAGTCACCGACGTGCTCGCGCGTGGTCTCGTCCACCACGATGCCACGCTCGCGTGCGATTGTCGGCGCCGACACGACGTTGACGTCCTGCAGGATCGGCCGCAGCAGGCCGGCCATCGCGGCCGAGGTGAGCGCCTTGGTCTTCATCTCCGCCACCGCACCCTCGTAGGTGAGGTGCACCTTGTTGATGCCGGTCTCGGTCAATTGGCCGGCAAAGGACCCGAGCTTCTCGGCGAGCTCCACAAAGGGACGCAGCTTGGGCGCCTCCTCGGCGGTGATCGAAGGAAAATTGACGGCGTTGGAGATGGCGCCGCTGAGCAGGTAGTCGGACATCTGCTCGGCGATCTGCAGCGCCACGTTCTCCTGCGCCTCGGTGGTCGAGGCGCCGAGGTGCGGCGTGCACACGACATTGGGGTGACCGAACAGGGGATTTTCCGTCGCCGGCTCGACCGTGAACACGTCGAAGGCGGCGCCCGCCACCTGGCCGGAATCGAGCGCGGCTCGCAGCGCCTGCTCGTCCACCAGGCCGCCGCGCGCGCAGTTGACGATGCGCACGCCCTTCTTCGTCTTGGCGAGGGCGGCCGCGTCGATGATATTCTTGGTCTTCTCGGTCAGCGGCGCATGCAGGGTGATGAAATCGGCACGGCGCAGCAGCTCGTCGAGTTCCACCTTCTCGACGCCGAGATCGGCGGCGCGCTCGGGCGACAGGTAGGGATCGTAGGAGATCACCTTCATCTTCAACCCGTGCCCGCGCTCCGCCACGATGGCGCCGATATTGCCGCAGCCGAGGACGCCCAGCGTCTTGCCGGTGATCTCGACACCCATGAAGCGGTTCTTCTCCCACTTGCCGGCCTGGGTGGACGCGTCGGCTTGCGGGATCTGCCGCGCCAGCGCCAGCATCAGCGTGATCGCGTGCTCGGCGGTGGTGATCGAATTGCCGAAGGGCGTGTTCATCACGATGATGCCCTTGGCGGTGGCGGCCGGAATGTCGACATTGTCGACGCCGATGCCGGCACGGCCGATGACCTTCAATCCTTTTGCCTGCTCGAGAATCTTGGCCGTGACCTTGGTGGCGGAACGGATGGCGAGCCCGTCGAAGCTGTTGATGACGGCGGCAAGCTTGTCCTTGTCCTTGCCGAGGTTGGGCTGGAAGTCGACATCGACGCCGCGATCCCTGAAGATCTGCACGGCGGCGGGCGACAGCGCATCCGAGATGAGAACTTTGGGTTTCATCGTGATCACTTGGGCGAGTGTTGTTCCTTCGGCTCTTCCGGCCGTGGCAACGATTGCGCGCCCGGCCTCCGGCGAGCGCCGGCGCGCGGGCGCTACGCCGCCTTGGGCAACGCCTCCTTGGCCAGCGCATAGGCCCAGTCGAGCCACGGCATCAGGGCCTCGACGTCGGCGGCCTCGACGGTCGCGCCGCACCAGATACGCAGGCCCGGCGGCGCGTCGCGGTAGGCCGCGATGTCGTAGGCGACGCCTTCCTTCTCCAGCGCCGCCGCCATGCCCTTGGCGAAGGCGGCCTGGCCGTCTGTCGGCAGCCCGCACACCGCCGGGTCGGTAATCTTGAGGCATACGGACGTGTTCGAGCGGATCGCCGGGTCCGTCGCCAGGAAGTCGACCCAGGGCGTGCGCGCCACCCAGTCGGCGATGATCTTCGTATTGGCGTCGGCGCGCGCGATCAGGTTTTTCAGGCCGCCCAGCGACTTCGCCCAGGCCAGCGCATCGAGATAATCCTCCACGCACAGCATCGACGGCGTGTTGATGGTGTCGCCCTCAAAAATACCGGCCATGAGCTTGCCGCCCTTGGTCATGCGGAAAATCTTGGGCAGCGGCCATGGCGGCTTGTAGGTCTCGAGCCGTTGCACGGCGCGCGGTGACAGGATCAGCATGCCGTGCGCCGCCTCCCCGCCCAGCGCCTTCTGCCAGGAGAAGGTGACGACATCGAGCTTCGGCCAGTCGAGCGCCTGGGCGAAGGTTGCCGACGTGGCGTCGCAGATGGCCAGGCCTTCGCGATCGGCGGCGATCCAGGCGGCATCGCGCACGCGCACGCCCGAGGTCGTGCCGTTCCAGGTGAATACGATGTCGCTTTTCGCATCGACCGCCGACAGGTCGGGCAGCTTGCCGTAGGGCGAGCCGACCACGGTCACGTCCTTGAGTTTGAGCTGCTTGGTAATGTCGGTGACCCAGCCCTCGCCGAACGATTCCCACGCCAGCACGGTGACCGGACGCGCGCCCAGCAGCGACCACAGCGCCATCTCGATCGCGCCGGTGTCCGAGGCCGGAACGATGCCGATGAGGTAGTCGGCCGGGACCTCCAGCACCTCGCGGGTCAGATCGATGGCGCGCTTGAGCTTCGCCTTGCCGATCTTGGCGCGGTGCGAGCGTCCCAGCGCGGCGTCTGTGAGGGCTTGCAGGCTCCAGCCGGGGCGCTTGGCACAGGGGCCGGAGGAAAAGTGCGGAATGGTCGGCCGCACGCCGGGTTTCGGCTGGCTCATCGTCTACCCTTCCAGATAGGCGCCCCTCGGTGGGGAGGGGTGTCCCGCGGTCGGGATACGCGACGACGAGGCGGCGGTCAACACGTCACGGCAACGTGTGGGCCGGCAGATGTTTCAGGCGGTCAGAACTTGTAGCCGACGCCGCCGCGCAGATTGTGCATGGTCAGCTGGCGGTCGCTGAATTTGGTGAAATCGACGAACTCGTATTCCCCGCGCAGGAACAGGCCCGCCATCAGCTTGTAATCGAACCCGAGGCCGAGCGTGTAGCCCCAGGCGAATTGGTTGTTCCGGTCCTGGCTCACCACCTGGGTCACGTCGGCGACGACGGCGCCGGCCAGATTGATCGCCTGGTAGTGCATGCGCACCGATTCGGTGACGTCGGCGAGACCGAGCGCCACGCCGACCGTGGCATAGGGCATGAACGAACCAAATGCCCAGCCGGCACGACCGCGCAGAGTGAAGTAATCCGTCAGGCTGATCGTCGCGGTCTTGGTGAGATCGACATTGTAAGCCGTCGCAGGAACGCCGGTGGGCGGAATTCCGAGAAACCTGGTCGTCAAGCTGACCGCATCGAGCCAAGTGTGATGGTAGTTCAAGTCGATGCCGAGCACCGCATTCTCCCACTGGGAGTCGTAGCCGCCAAAGACGCCGGCCGACGCGAAATTCCTGTTGTCGGGCAGAAGCAGCCCCGGGACGGACGCGACGCCGGCGCCGCCCGGCAGCACCGTCGTGGCGAGCAAGGTGTCGAGAGTCGTGTTGGCCTGATCGCCGAACACCACGCGGGAGAAGCCGTAGCCGCCCTGAGCGCCGAAATAGAACCCGCTCCAGTTCGAGTAGAGCGCCGGGCGCGGTGCAAAGACGTCCGAGCCGCGCAAGGCGTCGTAGTCAGCTGCAAGCGCGCTCCCGGCAAATCCGAGCGCCATCACTCCGGAAACCAGCCACCCCATCGACCGCTTCATCGCACGCGCTCCCAGCCCCGCGTTTGCACGTCACTAAGGGAGGATTGTGAAGCATTAACCTTAACGAACTCCTTATATCCGCCGCCTCGCCGACACATTGTTCCGGCCGCAGCCGTGCGGCCAAAGGAAAACGGCGCGGGAGATCTCCCGCGCCGTTTCTGGTTCGTGGCTGTCGTCCTTAGCCTTTGCGCATGATGGGCGGCGGCGCATAGACCGGCTGGACCGGCTCGTTGAACAGCCAGCGCATGCCGATCTTGAGGTCATGCGAGGTCAGGTCGGTCAGTGTGTAGAAGGCACGCGGACCCGAGCCGGCGCAGCCCGTGGCGCTGCAGTTCACGATGGGAGTGTCCGGGCTGCCCATGTTGAGGTAGCGGTAGGCGAACTCGAGCTTGAGATTGTTGGACACGTTGTAGGCGACGCCGGCGTGGACCGCCCAAGCCAGCTTCCAGTCGGTCTTATCGGTGTCGGCGAGACCGAAGCCGACCGAGCCGTCGGCGATGACGCCGAGGTCGTGGATGGACGAGATGGTATGGCGGGCGCCGCCGATGCCCGCGCCGACGAACGGCGTCAGGCACCACCACGTGCCGAGATCGAAGTACACGTTGGCGAGGATCACCGATGCCTGGTGGTCGAAATCATAGATGTCGAAGCAGCGGCCGCCCGGGCAGAACTCGGTGTAGCTGCCGATCGCCTTGCCCTTGCTGGAGCCGCGGAGCTCGCCGGTGACGTCGGTGCGGAGCCAGGCGTTCCACTGATAACCGAGACCGAAGCCGACGAAAGCGACGTCCTTGATGTCCTTCTGGTCGATGCGCCAGCTGGCCGGCCACACGAACGAGGAGTTGGTCTGGGTATGGTCGAAGTGGCTGAAGCGCTGGCTTCCGACGCCGACGTCGCCGCGCAGATACCAGCCGCTGAATTCCTCGACCGGCGCCGGCACGGCCGGCGGCAGCATCGGCGGCAGATCGGCCGCGAACGCGCCTGGGATCAGGACGAACATCGCCGCCCCTGCGAGCACGGAACTTTTCACCTTGCCCATGGCCTCGACCTTTCTTCCAACCGGGCGCGCCGGCGACGGCCCTCACGAGACACCGATGGAGCAACCATGGCGAAAAATACTTAAACCCGACTTAACCTTACCTCTTAACCGCAATCCGCCCCGTGGAAGCCACAGGCGTGACCGGATCGCCACGCAGGAGCTTGTGATTTACTGATCATTCACCATGATGACCGCGCCGCCATGGCGACCCCGCGAGGCTCGGCGACGGAGCACGACGATCTCCGGCCGTTCGCCGCCAGGTGGAACCTGACTCTCGACGGGCCGTGCTCGATACGCCATCGAGCCGCGTCGCCCTCGGATGCCGCAATGGATCGCCCGTCGTGCTGAAAGTCGCCAAGCGGTCATTCCCGGTGAGATGCTGCAGCGCGCGTGCGCGCTGTTCGGCGAACTCACCCCCTCGCCGGGCGAGCGCAAACTGCTGCACGGCGATCTTCACCATGACAACATTCTGTGGGACGCCACGCGCGGCTGGGTCGCCGTCGACCCCAAGGGCGTCATCGGCGAGCCTGCCTACGAGTTCGGCGCGCTGGACGACGGGACGAATCCGGCGCGCGGGATGGCGACGGCAGCCGCAATATGGCCGCTGCTCTAGTCCTCGTCGTCTTCCAATTCGCCGATGTGGTGCTGGGCGTAGAGCTCGAGGCCGAGCTTGGCGACCAGGTCGAGCTGCGTCTCGAGGAAGTCGATATGCTCTTCCTCGTCCGCCATCAGCTCCTCGAACAGATTGCGCGACACGTAATCCTGCACCGAGTGGCAATAGGTCGCGGCCTCCTGGTAGAGCGCGCGCGCGTTGTATTCCGACTGCAGGTCGCTCTCCAGCACCTCCTTGACGTTCTGCCCGATGTGCAGCGGATCGATCACCTGCATGTTGGGAAAGCCTTCGAGGAAGATGATGCGCACGGTGAATTTGTCGGCGTGCTCCATCTCCTCGATGGATTCCTTGCGCCATTTCTTGGCGAGGTCCCGGTAGCCCCAGTTGTCCAGCATCCGGTAGTGAATCCAGTACTGGTTGATTGCGGTGAGTTCGCTGCGCAGCCCCTTGTTGAGATATTCGATGACCCTGGGATCGCCCTGCATGGCCCCGCTCCTGACAGAGGAAATTTCGAAGAAACAAGCCGCCGCGGCAGTCCAGACCGATTCAAAGCAATTTGCGCGCCGCGCACAAGTTCCATCTCGCCGCGACGCGTCCGGGCGCGGAGAATTTTCAGGCCGAGCGGCGGCGCGGGCAGCCGTTGCAGGCCGCGGCGGCGCCGGTCAACGCCTCGTCCATGATGCGCTTGATGGTGCGCGCGCAGCGGCCGCACTGGGCGCTGCATCCGAGGCAGCCATAGACCTGGCCGGCGGTGCGCGGTGCGCCCGGCGTGGAAACCGCGGTGCGCACATCTTGGTCGCTGAGGACGTTGCAGGAACAGACGATCATCGAAAACAGGCCGGCCATCTCTCTTAAGCTAGAGGGTATATGTCACAGGCCCCGACCGAATTCAAAAGAAAAACGCTTCTTTGAGTCTTTCTAAACTGCTGAACCGCAAGAGGTTTCCGGTACCGCCGCCCTGAGCTCTCTAAAACTAGTCTAAAAAGACAGAAACCACAGCAAGAACTACTTGGTATTCACATCGCCGGCCAAGTATAGCGGCAAAGGCGAGGCTGCCATATCTGCTGCGGCCTCAGCACGCTCAACGAATTGGCGGCAGCCGGGACGACGATTCGCTTTTGATCTCCTGGCTCTGGGTGGCGTTTTGACTGCGGCTGGCGGCCATTTCGGCTTCCGCCTTTGCCCGCTCTTCGGGCGTCAACTTCTTGGTATCGCGCGTCGGCGGCGGCTCGGTGACCGACATATAGGCCGGCGGGTTCTGCACCCGCGGCGGCACGCCCTCGGGCAACCCCCCGAGCGCGCGCGGCCAACTGTCGGCGACCACATGCGAGATCGACGAGCAGGCGGTCAGCAGCGCGCAGGCGCAGACCGCCGCGGCGGCGCCGAGGCGCGCCGCTTGGCGGCTGACCTGCACCCGCGCCTGACGGCGCTGCCGCAACCTCGATCCCTTCAGCACGCCACGAATCCGCTTTGCTCGCGCCACCCGCCCGGCCCCACGACAATCCAAGAATAAGGACAAAACAAGATGCGGCCTTCGACAGCCGCTAGGCCGCGGCCTGGGTGAGCGCCTCGACGATGCCGTCAACCAGTTCCTCGACCAGGAGCTTGTCGTCGCCCTCGCCCATGACACGGATCACTGGCTCGGTGCCGGACGGACGAATGACCAGCCGGCCATGGCCGTTGAGGCGCGTCTCCGCCCGCGCAATGATGGAACGGACGGCGGCATCCTCGAGCGGCTTGCCGGCGCGGTAGCGCACGTTCTTGAGCACCTGCGGCAGCGGCTCGAAGCGATGGCAGACCTCCGACACCGGCCGGTTCAGCTTCTTGACCACGGCGATCACCTGCAGCGCGGCTACGAAGCCGTCGCCGGTCGTGGTGTGATCCGACATGATGATATGGCCGGACGGCTCGCCGCCGAGATTGTAGCCCTGCTCGCGCATGGCCTCGAGGACGTAACGGTCGCCGACCGGGGTGCGCACCAGCGCCAGGCCCAGGCCGGCAAGGTGGCGCTCGAGCCCGAGATTGGACATCACGGTTGCGACCACGCCGGGCTTGGCGAGGCGGCCGTCTTCCTTCCAGTGCTCGGCGATCACCGCCAGAAGCTGGTCCCCGTCGATCAGGTGCCCCTTTTCGTCCGTGATGACGACGCGGTCGGCGTCGCCGTCGAGCGCGATGCCGATGTCGGCGCGCATCTCGCGCACCTTGCGGCCCAATGCCTCGGGCGCCGTCGATCCGCATTCCTTGTTGATGTTGAAGCCGTCGGGATCGACACCGAGCGAGAACACCTCGGCCCCGAGCTCCCACAGCGCGGCCGGCGCCACCCTATAGGCGGCGCCGTTGGCGCAATCGATGACCACGCGCAGGCCGTCGAACTCGAGATGCTTCGGCAGGGTGCGCTTGGCGAACTCGACGTAGCGATCCTGCACGCCGTCGATGCGCTTGGCACGGCCGAGATCGGGCGATTTCGCCACGCGGCGGCGCAGGTCCGCTTCGACCAATTGCTCGATCTCTTGCTCGAGCTCGTCCGAGAGCTTGTAGCCGTCGGGCCCGAACAGCTTGATGCCGTTGTCGTCATACGGGTTGTGCGAGGCCGAGATCATGACGCCGAGATCGGCGCGCATCGACCGCGTCAGCATGGCGACCGCCGGGGTCGGAATCGGGCCGGTCAGCAGAACGTCCATGCCGACCGAGGTGAACCCCGCCACCAGCGCATTCTCGAGCATGTAGCCGGACAGCCGCGTGTCCTTGCCGATGAGGACGCGGTGGCGATGCTCGCCGCGCTGGAACAGCAATCCGGCCGCCTGACCGACCTTGAGCGCGAGCTCCGCCGTGAGCGTGCCGTTGTTGGCCTTGCCGCGGATGCCGTCGGTCCCGAAATACTTGCGTCCCATGCCCCTCGTTCCTTGGAAACCTGGCCCGATCCCCAGGCAACGCCCGGCGTGGCGGCAATATTAAGGCATCGAAGCCGAAAAGCCTTCAAAAAATGTAAGCATTATTACCATCCTACGGCCGGAATTGCCGCCACATTGGTGTTTCCGCTAACCTTGCTGGTCCACGTGACGACAGGGGGATTGGTGCTTCTTCGCGTCCTGCTCGGCCTCGCGGCCGCCCTGGCGGTCGCCGGCGCGGCCATCGCCGACGATGCCGACCTGTGCGCAGACGACGGCGCCGACGCGCCGGCGCGCATCGATGCCTGCACGCGCCTCACCCGTTCCGGCAAGTATCGCGGCAACAACCTCGCGGCGGTGTACAACAATCGCGGCATCGCCTACCGCCGGCAGAACGAGTTCGCCCGCGCCCAGGCCGACTACACCGAGGCGATCCGCCTCAACCCGCAGTACGACAAGGCCTACTACAACCGCGCGCTGCTGTGGTCCGCCCGCGGCAATGCCGCCCAGGCGATCGACGACTACACCAAGGCGATCGCCATCAATCCGCGGGTGGCCAACGCGTTCGCCAAACGCGGGCTTTTATGGCTGGCAAAGGGGGACCGCGCGCAGGCACTTGCCGATTTCGACGACGCCATCCGGATCAACCCGCGCAACGCGAACGCGCTTTTCAACCGCGCCATCGTGCACAGCGACAATGGCGACCTCGACCGCGCGATCGCCGACTTAGACGAGGGGATCCGGCTCGATCCGAGCGACGCCGAGGCCTACGTCAACCGCGCCAACGCCTGGCAAAGGCGGGGCGATTACGAGCGCGCCATCGCCGACTATGACCAGGCCGAACGCCTCAAGGCTGACGATCCGGATATCTACCAAAATCGCGGCAATGCACATCGGCTCAAGGGCGATTGGGACAAGGCGCTCGCCGACTACGCCACGGCGATCCGCCTGGCGCCGGGACTCGTCGCGGCGTACAGCAACCGCGCCCTTGTCTGGCAGGCGAAGGGCGATCACGACCGCGCCATCGCCGACGGGAGCGAGGCGATCCGCCTCGATCCGAGATACTTCCGCGCCTATATCACCCGTGCCGACAGCGCCCTCGCCAAGGGCGAGGCTCGCCGCGCGATCGCCGATTATGACGAGGCGCTGCGGGTCAGTCCGCGCGCCAACGGCGCCCTCAAAGGCCGGGCACGCGCGCTGCTTACCATCGGCGACCTGGAGTCCGCGCTGACCGATCTCGATCAGTTGATCGAAGCCGATCCGACCGATGCGGTGGCGTTCAACAACCGCGGCGTCCTGTGGCAGGAGAAGGGCAACCTCGAGCGCGCCGCCGCCGACTTCAGCGAAGCGATCCGCCTCGATCCGCGCTACGCCCTGGCCTACCGCAATCGCGCCAACGCGTTTGCCCGCAACCACGACCTCGATCGCGCCATCACCGACTACGCCGAGGCCATCCGCTTCAGCCCCGGCGACGCCACGGCGCTGGTGGGGCGGGGCGAGGCCTGGCAGATGCTCGGCCGCCAGGACGATGCCCGGCAGGACTATCGCAAGGCGCTGGACCTCACGCCGAGCGACGATGTGCGGCAGCGCGCCGAATCCGGCCTGCGCGATCTCGGCGCGCCCGGGCGCAAGCGGCGGGAATAACCGGCGCAGCGGGGGTGGCCCCGGCGGCGCACGGGGCGGCCACCCCCACCCTGCGGCGGCATCGATCAGGAGAGCGGCAGGCCGATCCATGCCTGAGCAGCACACCATCATCGGGACGGTCGCACCGTACCTCACGCTGTTACGCGAGCACGCGATCTTCGGCCAATTGCCCGAGCATGCGCTCAAGGATCTGATCATCCGCAGCGACCTCGTCGTCTTCACCGCGGGCGAGCTGATGTTGCGCCAGGGCGACCCGAGCGATTCCGCGCTCCTGATCACGCAAGGCGAGGTCGAC
>DATFWC010000737.1:0-6122 GCA_035259885.1 Xanthobacteraceae bacterium | reverse complement strand
CACCGTAATTCTTCCGCGCACGCTTCCGCTGGCCATGCCTGTGGCAGCCGCCAAGCCGTCATCGATTCGTCGCTTGATCATCACGTAAGGCGGCCAGACTTCGCGGGCGCGTGCAGCGTCCACGCGATTAATCACGGAATCGGGGGGGGCGATCATGGAGCTGATGTCCTGTCGCGCAGCTTTGGCTGCTGCTGTCGCGCTGTTCTTGCTGCCCGCAACATATTCGGCTTTGGCCGACGACGACCACGATCGCAACGAACGGGCGTTGCAGAACGTGAAGCACATCATCGTGGTGATGCAGGAAAATCATTCCTTCGACAATTATTTCGGGGTGCTGGCCTACGTCCCTGGCGGCGTCTATCACCCGGTCCGCGGCGGTCACGACGACGACGGCGATCATGGCGACAGGGACAGCGGACGGGACAGCGACGACCGCGATGCCGCGACCGGCTGTCACCCGGACGATCACCGCTGCGTCGACGGCCTGGCCTGCGGCGTGGCGCAGAACGGCACGCTCAGCTGCTCGAACGCGAATATCGCCAGTGACGGCACCCAGGTCTTTGCCTTTCACAACACCAATCGTTGCGTCAATCCGGACCTCGATCACGGCTGGTTCGGCACCCACCGCGAGGCCAATTTCGCCCGGCCCAACGCATCGCTGAAGCAGTTCCTCGGCGATGGCTTCGTGCGCCAGAACGAGCCCGCCGACGGCAGCGAAAGCCGCGACGAAACGATGGGCTACTACACGCAGGCGGAGCTGCCGTTCTACTACGACCTGGCGCAAAAATTCGCAATCAGCGACCGCCATTTCTCGTCAGTGCTCGGTCCGACCTTTCCCAACCGCTCCTATTCCTACGCCGCCACCTCGTTCGGCCATGTCACCACGAATGACGAGATCCCGCCGCTCGGCGGCTACAAGCCGCTCACCGGCACGATCTTCGACCTGCTCGAGGCGCACGCCGTCACCTGGGCCAACTATTTCCAGGACGTGCCGTCGGGCGGCAGCTTCCGACTGTTCACCCTCAACGGCGCCGATCCGCATTTCCTGCCCTATTCGTTGTTCCTCGCCCAGGTATCCGGCGTGCCGGGAGTTCCGGCGCTTCCCTCCGTCTCCTTCGTCGATCCCAACTTTGGCTTCTTCGCCAGGCGCCTGCAGAACGACGAGCATCCGTCGGCCGATATTCAACGCGGCCAGGCCTTCGTCTCGCAATTGGTCAATGCTGTGCGCAACGGGCCCTACTGGAAGGACTCCATCATTTTCATCACCTACGACGAGCATGGCGGCTTCTATGATCATGTCAGGCCGCCGCGCGCGCCGCAGGGCGGCACGCGAACGCCGGACGGGATCGAGCCGGGGCAATGCGCCGACGCCTCCATGCTGCCGGCCAGCGCCCGCCCGGGTGGCGGCGCGCAATGCTCCACGAATCAAGTGAACCCGGCCGGAAACAGCGTCGCCACAGCGGCGGCACTCTGCCCTGCGTTCGCCGCCAACCCGACCGGGCCATTCCCCAAGGATTGCGCCAGTTTCGATCAGCTCGGCTTTCGCGTTCCGTTGATCGCCGTGTCGCCGTTCGCGAAGCCGCACCACGTCTCGCATGAGGTCAGCGACCATACCTCGGTGCTTGCCCTGATCGAGAAGCGCTTCCTGACGCCGTTCGGTGGCGATCCCGATCGCCGGCCGCACCTTACGCGGCGCGATCAGTTCGCCAGCACGCTCGAAGCCCTTTTCGATTTCGAGAACGCGCCGTCGCTCAACACGACGGTCGGTACCGCTGCGCCGCCGCTTGATGACTGCGGGCCGTTCTGAGCGGCCCGCACCGACGCCGCGGGCGCGCCCGGTGCCTGACTGCTCCCGCCGCCGGGTGCGAGGCGGCCGTCCATCCGCACCCCTAACCCTTGCGAGCGGGCGTCGGGATGGTGGAATATCCGCGCTCCTGCTGACGGGGAAGCGCATGTTCTACGAACCGAGCAAGCGAAATCACGGCCTGCCGCATGATCCGTTCAAGGCGATCGTGGCGCCGCGCCCGATCGGCTGGATCACCTCGATGAGTGCGCGAGGCGAGATCAATCTCGCGCCCTATTCCTACTTCAACGGCGTGTCGAGCGACCCGCCCATGGTGATGTTCGCCTCCGAAGGGCGGAAGGACTCCGTCGTCTTCGTCGAGGAGACCCGGGAGTTCGTGTGCAATCTCGCGACGTTCGAGTTGCGGCAGCAGATGAACACGACGTCGGGGCCGTACCCGCGCGGCGTCGATGAGATGAAGGAGGCGGGGCTCGAAGCCGCGCCGTCGGTATTGGTCAAGCCGCCGCGTGTAAGGGCGTCGCCGTGCGCCATGGAATGCAAGTGGCTGCAGACGGTGCGGCTGGACGATGCCGACGGCCGTCCGACCCAGCGTCACATCGTGTTCGGCCAGGTGATCGGCATCCATATCGACGACCGCTTCATCGCCGGCGGCCTGCTCGACACCGGCGCCATGCAGCCGATCGCGCGCGCCGGCTATCACGACTATTTCGTAGCCACGCCGGAAACGAAATTCTCGATGCGCCGGCCCAAGGGCGGCGGCGCGGATCACCTCGCCGGGCTCAAGATCGCCGCCGAGTGAGGTGCGCACGCCCTTGCGGCGTGCGCCGTGCTTGGCGCGGGATGCGCGTCACAGGTCCGAGCAGCGGTAACCCGTCTCCGGCCGGCTCCAGAACATGCGCTGCTCGTGGACGAGCAGCACGACCTGTGCGGGATAGGGGGTCATGTCGCACACGGCTCGGGCGATCCTCTTGTAGACCCGCGTTTCCGGGTACGGTGTCACGTTGAGGTCCTCGATCGCCCAGCGCTGGATGTTCACGACATTGGTGTCGGGCGAGGTGTGGATCAGGCGTGCGCTGATATTCTCCGGCAACGACTGTTTGGCCTTGTCGGTGGTGTAGATGGTCGCTTCGGTGAGGTTGCCGGCGTAGAGCGCCGACGACAGGTAGGAATCCCAGAGATTGAAGAAGCTAAGGAACGGCAGGATCGCGAACAAGACCAGCACGCAGACATGATAGGGATGTCCGCCGGTGCGGAAAATCTCCCGGGCGGAGAATCCCGGCTTGCCGGTGAACAGCAGCAGGTCGAGCACCGCCATGGCGGCCGTCCATGGCCACACGATGTGATTCCAGTTGTGGCCGAAGGGACCGAACATGGCGAGGACGAAGACGTGCATGGCAACGGCGAGGATGAGCGAGATTTTTCGGAATTTTTTCGTGAGCAGGCCGATGGCGAAAGCGACCTGGATGAACGGCGCCGCCATCCCGAGGACGTAGAGAGGAAGATGTGCCGCGGGGAGCACGCCGGTGATGGGTTCCACCAGCCACGGGAATTCGTAGTTGATGAAATTGAGGTTGAGCTTCTGCAGGCCGGAGAAGGCGTACGTGGCGGCGACGATCAAGCGGGCGATGTTCAGGGTCCGCTTCTGCCCGGCGGTGTCGCTGATATCCCACGAGAACAGCGCGAGCGTCGCGAGCAGGAAGGCATATTGAAACACCCACGGCTGCCAACGGGTCTGATCCAGGGCGCAAAAGACGGCGATGACGCCGAGAAACGCGGCGATGAGCTGTTGCGGCTTCGCCGCAACGAGGATCGCGGCCGCCAGCGCAAACAGCGCAAGGAACAGGAGATGTTCGAACGCATGCGCGGACGCCGGCAGCAGGCTCGATATGGGGACCGGCGGATAGGTGCGTGGGCCGATCCACAGGTGTGGCGACATGGCAAGCCCGACGCAGAACACGAACGTCACGGTGACTTTCAGCCAGAAAATGCGGCCAGCGGGCCCGAAGAGCAGGCGCCGGCTGGCGGCGACGAGATCATGACCGATTGGGAGCAGCGATCGGACGATCGGGATCTGCCCGGCCACGGCGAGCATCCGCGGCGGGGAAGCTAAGGCGGCAGGCCGGGTCTCGGTTCGACGCTTCGCCACCACGGATCTCCCATCCCGAGTCGCAGGACGATGGTCTGGCCCGGGAGATCGTACCGGCACCATGCGGTTTGTCGTGATGGGGAGCGCGGGCGTTCAACGGTCGGTCAGCAAGCGGCGTAATAGCTCGCGGTTATGGCGGGCTATTCAATGGAGCGCGGCGCGCGCGAACCGGGGCGGCGCTTGCTGCACCAACTCCTTCGCCGCGGCTGCGTGCGTGTGTCGGCGCGGGCCTTCGCCTCAACGGCCCGCGAGGCGCGCGGCAAACAGCGCCATGGTCTTGCGGTAGACCACCGACCGGTTCCACTCGCGCATGACCTCGAAATTCGCCGTGCCTTCGTCGAACGGCGCGCCCGCCTGCCAGCCGTTGACCTTCAACAGGTTGGCCGTCGAGGCCAGCACGTCGGGCACGCTGTGGCGGAGGTCGACGTGGCCGTTGCCGTCGAAGTCGACCCCGTACTTGATGTACGAGGACGGCAGGAACTGGGTCTGGCCGATCTCGCCCGCATAGGCGCCGATCAGGTCGCGCAACGGAAGGTCGCCGCGCTGGACGATCTGCAGCGCCGCGATGAGCTCGCGCTGGAACAGCTCGCTACGCCGGCAGTCGTGCGCCAGGGTGGCGATGGTGCGGATCACCGGCAGCTTGCCCATGTCACCGGTGCCGTTGTCGCTTTCCAGCGTCCAGATGGCCATGAGCAGCGTCGCCGGCACGCCGAACTGGCGCTCGATGCGCGAGAGCAGGGCGGCGTGGCGCTGCATCAGCTGGCGGGCGCGGTTGAGGCGGGCCGGCACCACGCGGGTCGCGGCATATTCCTCAAAACTCTTGCGGAAGGTGCCGCGCTGGCGCCGGTCGAAAGCCAGCACCGCCGGATCGAGCGTGACGCCGGCGAAGGCGCTGTCGATCACGGCGGGCGAGACGCCGGCCGCCTGGGCGTCGCGCCCCATGGCCGACAGGAAGCCTTTGAAATCGCCGCCGCAGGTCGCCGCCGCGGCGGGCGCGGCGAACACCAGCGTGCAAACAAGGACCGCGAAGAATCGCAACATGCTTCTCCCGTTGCCTCCACTCGGGGCAATCATCGCACGGGGACATAGCAGGGCAAAGTCGCGGACGCGACTGCGACAGAGGCCGCCCTCGCGCCGCGCCTGGCGCGCATCCGCGAGGCGGACCCAGACGGATTGCTTTGGCGTGCGCCCGGGTGGCGGGCAGGTGATGGCATGCCTGGTCGCCAACCAGGCGACGCTGTCGCCCGCCTGCCGGCGCGTGCTGGCCTCGGCGCGGCAGTGAGGCGCGTGTCCCGCGGCGGTGCGCCGGCGCAAGCGCGGCGCGCCGCTCGCGTCTTGCCAGCGTGAACATCCAGACGAGGTGGCACCGGCGACAGGAGTCGAACCTGTAGGCCCGGTTTTGGAGACTGAGCCGCGCCCGCGCGCCCGCCGATGAAAGAAAAATGGTCCCTGTGCGTGGAATCGAACCACGATCTTCGCGGCCACAACGCGACGCTCTCGGCCATTGAGCTACAACAGGGTTGGATGACTGGCTCCCCCGCATGGATTCGAACCACGATCTTCGCGTTCAAGGCGCGACATCCTGCCATTGGACGAAGGGGGAATGGAGCCCCGTGCGGGTGTCGAGCCCGCTCCTTCGGTTTGAAGGACCGAGATTCTAGCCGGTAGACTAACGGGGCGATCTTGCCGTTGAATTTTTGGAGCGGGCAGCGAGCAACGATCTCGCCTCAGCGGTTTGGAAGACCGCGGCACATCCGTCTATACCATGCCCGCATGGCGGAGAGCTGTGAACTCGAATCACGTGCCGTGACGGCACCGAACGCTTAGCAGGCGTCGCCGGGCACCCGCCCGGTCAGCTCTCCGCAAAATCTGGCGCAGTCGGGAAGAATCGAACTTCCGACGCCCGGTTTAGAACACCGGCGCTCTGTCCGCTGAGCTAGAGCATGATCCCGAAAAGTGGGCACCGGTTTTCGGAAAAGATCATGCTCCAACAATAGGCTAAAGCGAGATGACGATTCGAAGAAAAAGTCATCTCGCTTTAGGAGGGCTTGCGCTGACTGCCGCGGGGCAGAACGAGCCAGTCGAAACCGGCTCCCGAATGCACATGTGAATCAAAACCAGGCACGGATTGCATGCCCGCGGGGCATTTCTGCCAGCCCTAAAAGGGGCCGC
>DATFWC010000736.1:0-4380 GCA_035259885.1 Xanthobacteraceae bacterium | reverse complement strand
ACCGCCGGCAAGGAAATTGCGGCGCGAGCTCACGAGGGTCACGGGCTGGTCGCAGCAGGCGCAGGCGCGGAAAAATTTTTTGTGCTTCGGCATGTGCGTCTCTCTCCCTAGCGGCACGATTAGGTTCGCGCTCGCGTCAACAACGATCATAGTCAACAACGATCATAGCTGAATTTTCGCGCGATCAACCCCTCCGTTGTCATCCCGGCCGAGCGCCGCAGGCGCGAGAGCCGGGATCCAAGAACCCCAGTCGTGGTCAATCGTGTCACCCTGTCTGCGACACAGGGACACTTGGATCCCGGATCGGCTTGCTGACGCAAGCCGTCCGGGATGACAGCCGAGATCATCATTGGGGTCAGGGCTTGACCGCAAGGATGGCCTCGATCTCGACCGAGATCTGGCTGGGCAGCGAGCCCATGCCGACAGCGGAGCGGGCATGGCGCCCGGCGTCGCCGAACACTTCCACGAACAGGTCGGAGCAGCCGTTGATCACCTTGGGCTGGTCGGTGAACTCGGGCACGGCGTTGACCATGCCGAGCAGCTTCACCACGTAGTCGACGCGGTCGAGCGAGCCGAGCGCCTCGCGCGTCGCCGCCAGCAGGCCGAGACCGACCAGCCGCGCGCGCCGATAGCCCTCCTCAACCGTGACGTCCTTGCCGACCTTGCCGCTGAGCATGGCGCCCTTCTCGTCGCGCGGACCCTGGCCGGACAGGAACAAGAGGTTGCCGGCAAGCCGGAACGGCACGTAGTTGGCGACCGGCGTCGGCACCGATGGAAGAACAATGCCGAGCTCCTTCAGGCGCGCTTCCGCACTCATCGACGTCTCCCGAAATGTTGCGCGATTGGACTTCTGCCGGCGCAACGCAGAGCACGCGGGCGCCACGGTGACGTCGCGCGCGCTGCGCATGCGCCGGCACATTGAAGAGGAAATTTTTTGCCCGAACAACCCGGAAGTGGTCCGGCCGAAACCATTTTCGGGAGACGATCCGCTTGACGAAGTTTTTGCAACCCGCTGGACTTGAGGGGAAACATCGGGGGAGGACCGCCATGCGGGCGCCTGACGACAACGGGGCCTACACGCTGGAGCGACTGACCGAGCGCGCCGCCAGGCTCATCCCTGTCCTGCGCGAGCGCGCCGTCGAAACCTCGAAGCAGCGCCAGCTTCCGGACAAGACCATCGCGGACCTGTGGGACGCCGACCTGTTCCATCTGCTCAAGCCGAAAAAATTCGGCGGGCCGGCGGTACGCCCCGACATCGCGTTCCAGGTGGCCGACCAGCTCGGGCGCGGCGACGGCTCGGCCGCCTGGATCTGGTCGGTGATGACCATCCACGACCTGTTCGTCGCGCTCTATCCGGAAAAATTCCAGCAGGAATACTGGGGCGCGCCGCGCACGCTGTCGGCGTCGAGCTTCTCGCCCGGCGGGGCAGCGGCTCCCGACAAGGGCGGCTTCCGTCTGTCGGGCAGATGGTCGTTCTGCAGCGGCGTCGACAATGCCCAGTGGATGTTTTTGGGCGCCATCTTCGGGCCGCCGAGCGGCGGCTCGCCGATGCCGGACATCCGCTACGTCATGGCGCCGCAGCGCGAGGGAAAAATCATCGACGACTGGGACGTGATGGGCCTGCGCGGCACCGGCAGCAAAAGTTTTGCGCTCGACAACGCCTTCGTGCCGGAGCATCGCGTGCTGGCGCATGCCGCCATGGTGGAAGGCACCACGCCGGGCGCGCAGGTGCACGACGGCTGGCTCTACTCGGCGCCGATCTGGACCTTCGTGCCGTTCACCATCTCGGCGCCGGCCAACGGGATCGCGCGCGGCGCCTTCGAGGCGTTCGTCGACGAGATGCGCGCGCGCGAAGCCTCGTTCGACCATTCGCCCATGGCGAAGAAGCCCGGCATGCACCTGCGCCTCGCCGAGGCGGGCGCCATGATCGACGCCGGCGACCTCCTGTACAAGCGCTCGTTCCGCGAGACCATGGACAAGCTCGAGGCCGGCACGGTCCTGAGCCTCGAGCACCGCGCGCGCAGCCGCCGCGACCAGGGCTACTCCGTGCTGCTCGCCAAGCGCGCGGCCGAGACGCTGCTCGCCGGCACCGGCGGCCGCGGCCTGTTCGAGCACAACCACATCCAGCGCGCCTACCGCGACCTCGTCGCCGTGTCCGGTCACATCGTGGCCAACTGGGACGCGCCCGCCTACAGCTACGGACAGATCATGCTCGGCGGCCCGCCAGGGGAGGTCTTTGTGTGAGGCGTGGCGACTCGCGTGCGCCGTAGCCCGCATGGAGCGAAGCGGAATGCGGGCTACGGCCCCTCGGCGGACTATCGGCGAAACCGCTCCCGTCCCCCACCCCGTGGAAATGCGTAGTCAAAGCGGAGCAATAGATTGGCACGCGCCGACAAGCGGTGCGCGCAAAGCCTTCCCACATGGCTCATCGGGGCTTGGCTGCTTCAGCCAGCCGTTCCCGCCGCCGACGGGGAGTCTATCAAATGCTCAAGCGGGGACGGCCTCTCGGCGGACTATCGGCGAAGCCCTCCCGGATTTCGCTTTCGCTTCATCCGGGCTACATAACTGAAATGAACCGATGCGCCGACCCGCGCTCGCGCGCAATACCGCCAAAGACCAACACGGCGGAGCAGGCGCTCAGCCCTACCCCATGGCGTGAGACCAAAAGGCCGCAACCCGCTACCGGCTGAACCTCCCACCCGCCCTGCGCGACTAATCATAGAACAGGGGTGTTGGAATCAATGCACGACAAAGGTACGAGGCGCGCGGCCAACGCCGTCGCGGACGCAGTCATTGCGACCGTCAAGAAGGCCGGGCCGGCAGGCGCACCACTCAAGCTGATCTACGCCCACCTGCGGCAGGACATCGGCTGCAACCATTCGCAATTCGAGGCGCTCATGAGCGCGCTTGAGGCGACCGGCTGCATCCGGTGCACACCCGATCACGCGTTTTATGTCCCATGGGCGGGCAGGCCCGGAAGCGGAAGCGCCACCGGGTGAATGCTGAACCGGCTACCTGCGCCGCAATGGCAACGGTGCGCTGCGGATCACGGCCTTGTGCAAATGGCCTTCGCGCCAATTCAGCGGTGGTACCAGGCTCCCGTCGCAGGCTCGCTCGAGCACCGCGACATCGCGGCGCGTCCGCTGCGCCTCCCTGACGAAATGCAGGGCAATCGCATATGGCTCGCTGCTTGGAGGTGGCAATGCGCGCGCCGCTTGCTCCACCTCGCCCCGCGTGCGGGGAGAGGTCGATTTGCGAGCGGAGCCCTGGCGACGCGAAGCAAATCGGGTGAGGGGGCTTGTCCACAAGCTCAGACCCGCGGCTACGCCCCCTCACCCGGAGCCTTTCGCTGCGCTCGGAATCCGACCTCTCCCCGCACGCGGGGAGAGGTGGCGCAAGTGGCTTTGCCTCGCACCTCAAGATACCAACTCAAATGCGATAGCCCTGCTGACGAATTGGGGTGGGCCGGACCGCGAGAACCAAGGCACGTGCTGTAGACACGTCATTCAGTTCCAGCCGGCGGCTCTCAGCACTTCGGCGTGCGCGCTGCGACGGAAGTCGTCGGCCAAGCCCGGATCGCCGACATTCCTGGCCAGCACCATGCCGCCGACGCACAGGGCGACGAGCGCGAGCGCACGGTCGTGCGCGCGCGGCCCGTTCAAGTGGTGCTCGAAGACCGTGACCATCTGCTCCACGACCTCCTGGTAGGCGGCCTTGACCGCCTCGCCACAGCGTTCGACGTCCGTGGCCGTGCCCAGCAGCGGGCAGCAGCCGTCGTGATCGTCAAAATGCTCGCGCGAGAAATAGGCGTCGACAATCCGCTCGGCGTGGGGCTTCGTGACCGCACTCGGCTTGCGCGGCCTTTGCCAGGAAGCGGGCACCTTCTTGCACAGGAACTGCCTGACCGCCTCCGCGTAAAGCTCATCCTTGCCGGTGAAGTGCCGATAGAAGCCGCCGTGCGAGAGACCGGCGGCGCCCATGATCTCCTCGATGGACACGCCGGAATAGCCCTTGCGGTTGAACAGGCGCCTGGCGCTTTCGAGGATCTTCTCGCGCGTGTCGCGTTTCTGCTCCGGTGAATAGGGCATGGCGTCATCCTCCGCGGGATGACGATCGTAGCGCAAAAGATGATCTTGATCATCTCTTGCCGATCGGCTTTGAGAGCGGGCGCAAGCGTCGTCCGGCCGCCGGCGCGGCCAGGAGAGCCCATGACGCACGCAGCGAGCCGTGTTGTCCTGATCACGGGTGCGTCGTCCGGCATCGGCCGAGCAACCGCCGAACTTCTGGCCGCCCGGGGCTGCCAGGTCTTCGGCGGCGTCCGTGCACCGGCGACGACCCGTCCGCTCGCAGGCGTCGAGCTCGTGCCGCTCGATGTCCGGG
>DATFWC010000735.1:0-2998 GCA_035259885.1 Xanthobacteraceae bacterium | reverse complement strand
TCATGCCGAAGCTCGTGGCCGGCTTGCTGGTGCTGTTCGGCATCCTTCTGGCAGCGCGCGCCGGCGAGAGCCAGCCGCTCACCGCTATCGACTGGAGCGATGCCACGCATGCCGCCCTGGTAGTGGTGATCGCCGCCTTGGCGATCATTGCCTACACGCGGCTCGGCTTCATCCTGACCATGGCGCTGATGATATTCGCCTTCCTGGTCGTCATCGAGCGGCGCAACCTCGTGCGGGTCGCAATGTACAGCGTAGCCATCACGCTCATCGCCTACGTAGTCTTCGACAAGGCCCTGAAGGCGCCGCTTCCGCAGGGGCCGTTCGGGTTCTAGAGCGCGTTTCCAGTTGGGACCAGCCGCGTGGAAAGCACCCTCGCCAGTCTGCTGCATGGTTTTGCGGTCGCGCTGCAGCCCGACAATGTCTGGTACGCGTTTCTTGGCTGCCTGGTCGGCACGCTGGTGGGCGTGCTGCCCGGCATCGGCCCGCTGTCCGGCATCTCGATCCTGCTGCCGGTCACGTTCGGGCTGAACGCCACGCAGGCCGTCATCATGCTGGCCGGCATCTATTACGGCTCGCAATATGGCGGCTCGACCACGTCGATCCTGATGCGCATCCCGGGCGAGGCCTCCTCGGTGATGACCTGCATCGACGGCCATGCCATGGCCCGGAACGGCCGCGCCGGCGCCGCCCTGTGCATCGCGGCGGTGGGCTCGTGGATCGCCGGCACCTTCGGCATCATCGTCCTCACCGTGGTGGCGCCGCCGCTCGCCAACATCGCTCTGAAGTTCGGCCCGCCCGAATATACGGCGCTGCTGGTGCTCGGCCTGATCTTCCTCGCCTACATGTCGTCGACCTCGCTGGTGCGTACCCTGGTCATGGCGTGCACCGGCCTGATGCTGGGCATGATCGGCATCGACAACATGACCGGCCACTTCCGCTACAGCTTCGACCTGCCGGAGCTGGGCGACGGCATCGGCATCGTGCCGGTGGCGGTCGGCCTGTTCGGCCTGGGCGAAATCCTGGCCACGCCGAGCACGCGCGTGACCGGCGAGGTGATCGCACCGAAGCTGCGCGAGCTGTTGCCCAACCGGCGCGAATGGCGCGAGTCCGCCATGCCGATCGCGCGCGGCTCGGTGCTCGGCTTCATCATCGGCATCATCCCAGGCTCGGCGCACATTATTTCCAGCTTCCTGTCCTATGCGCTGGAACGGCGCGTCTCGCGCCATCCGGAACAGTTCGGCCATGGCGCGGTGGCCGGCGTCGCCGGACCGGAATCGGCCAACAACGCGGCCTCCACCGGCGCCTTCGTCCCGATGCTGGCGCTCGGCCTGCCCACCGGCCCGATCACTGCCGTGCTCATCGGCGCCCTGATGATTCACGGCGTCGCGGCCGGGCCGCAGCTCGTCAACGAGCATCCCGACGTGTTCTGGGGCTTCGTCGCCTCGATGTATGTGGGCAACCTGATGCTGCTGGCGCTCAACCTGCCGCTGGTCGGGCTGTTCGTGAGCGTGCTGCGCATCCCCTACGCCTACCTCTACCCGCTCATCATCATGTTCTGCATCATCGGCGTCTACGAGGTGAGCCACTCGATCGTCGACGTGTGGATCATGCTGATCATGGGCGTGCTCGGCTACGCGCTGCGCAAGTTCGGCTTCGATCCGGCGCCGCTGGTGCTCGGCCTGGTGATCGCGCCGGTATTCGAGCAGAGCCTGCGCCAGTCGCTGATCATGTCCAACGGCAACTACCTGATCTTCTTCCAGCGCGGGATCGCGCTGAGCCTGCTCGTCGCCAGCCTGGCGCTGCTGCTGCTGTCGGCCGCCTCGTTCATGCTGCGCCGCAAGGACTGGCGCGAGAAGCTCAAGGAAGCCGAGGCCGGCGAAGGCGGCTGATCCGGCGCTTCACGCAAAGTTGCGGCCAATTCCGTGTTCCCAACCTGGGGTGGTTGGATTAGAGTCGTTCCCATCGATGCGGACCGCTCGACGCCCGCCAATCCGAAATCATGGACCGGAAGGACACGCGACCATGAACCAACGATTCACTCTCAAGGTCAACGGCAAGCCACACACGATCGACGCCGATCCCGACATGCCGCTGCTCTATGCCCTGCGCAACGACATCGGCCTCAACAATCCGCACTTCGGCTGCGGGCTCGCGCAATGCGGCGCCTGCACGGTGCATCTCGACGGCCAGCCGGTGCGCTCCTGCGTGACGCCGATGTCCGCGGTCGGCAACGCCAAGGTCACGACGCTGGCCGGCCTCGGCACGGCGGAGAAGCCGCATCCCCTGCAGGCCGCCTACGTGGCGGAGGAAGTTCCGCAGTGCGGCTACTGCATCAATGGGTGGATGATGACGGCGGCCGCGTTCCTGCGCGACAAGAAGAAGCCGTCCGACGCCGAGATCAAGGAAGCCCTGACCGGGCTCAAGTGCCGGTGCGGCACCCACATGGCGATCCTGCGCGCCGTCAAGCGCGCCTCCGAGATGATGGGTTGAGGGAGGCCACCATGACCAAGATGGAAAAGCTTTCGGCATTCTCGCGCCGCCAGATCCTCAAGGGCGCCGGCGCTCTGGTCGTGTCGGTCGGCATGCCGGTCGGATTCGACACCGTCCTGGCGGTCAATTCTGCCGCCGCCCAGGGCGGAAAACCGCCGCTCGTGCCCAACGAGCTCGACTCCTATATCGCCATCAACGCCGACGGCACGATCTCGGCGTTCTTCGGCAAGATGGACATGGGCCAGGGCCTGTTCACCGCCATCGGGCAGATGGTGGCGGAAGAGCTCGACGTGCCGTTCAAGGCAGTCAGGGTGATCATGGGCGACACCGCCAACAGCGTGAACCAGGGCGGCGCCTCGGGCTCGACCGGCATTCAGCATGGCGGCAAGCAGATGCGCGCGGCCGCCGCGGAAGCGCGGCGCGTGCTGGTCGACCTCGCGGCCGCAAAGCTCGGGCTGCCGGCCGACCAGCTCACGGTCAGCGACGGCGTCGTGCAGGCCAAGGCCGA
>DATFWC010000734.1:0-2485 GCA_035259885.1 Xanthobacteraceae bacterium | reverse complement strand
GGCAGCAGCTACCCGGCCTGCGGCGCGATGAGCAGGCCGTCGGCGGCGATGGCGCCGTCCACCACGCAGCGGCCGTCGACCAGGCGCACGCGTCCTTCCGCCAGCAGTTTCAGCGCCAGCGGATAGATCTCGTGCTCGGCTGCCAGCACACGCGCAGCCAGCGTGTCCTCCGTGTCGCGGTCGAGCACCGGCACGGCGGCCTGGGCGATGATCGGGCCGGCATCGAGGTCCGCCGTGACGAAGTGCACGCTGGCGCCATGGATCCTTACGCCCGCCTGGAGCGCCCGGGCATGCGTGTCGAGGCCCTTGAAGGCGGGCAGCAGCGACGGGTGGATGTTGATCATGCGGCCGTCCCAGCGCTGCACCAGCCAGGGCGTCAGCTTGCGCATGAAGCCGGCGAGGCAGACGAACGCGATGCGCTCGGCCTCGAGGCGGGCGTGCACCGCCTGCTCGAACGCCTCGCGGCCGGCGAATTTTTCGTGGTCGATGACGGCGGTGGCGATGCCGGCCGCCCGGGCGGTCGCAAGTCCCGCCGCGTCGGCGCGGTTGGACACGACCAGCGCGATCTCGGCGGGAAATTTCTTGTCCGCGCGCGCCGCCTCGATCAGCGCCGCCATGTTGGAGCCGCGGCCGGAAATCAGCACCGCAACGCGCGCCCGCGTCATGCCAGATCCAGGCTGCCGTCGTAGCGCACGCGCTCGGCGTCGCGCCCCGAAACCACTTCGCCGAGCCGCACCACCGTCTCGCCGCAGCGCGCAAAAGTGTCGGCGACGGCGTCGGCCTTGTCCGGCGCCACGATGGCGACCATGCCGATGCCGCAGTTGAACGTGCGCAGCATTTCGGGCTCGGCGATGTTGCCCGCCGCTGCCAGCCAGCGGAACACCGGCAGCACCGGCACCGTGGCGAGATCGAGCCGCACGCCGAGCCCCGGCGGCAGCGCGCGCGGAATGTTGTCGGGAAAGCCGCCGCCGGTGATGTGCGCGAGCGCCTTCACGCCGCCGGTGTCTTTGATCGCGGCCAGGCACGACGCCACATAGATGCGCGTCGGCTCCAGCACGGCCTCGCCCAGCGTGCGGTTCTTCGCGAACGGCGCCGGCGCGTCCCACTTGAGCCGGGCGTGCTCGACCGTGCGGCGGACCAGCGAGAAGCCGTTGGAGTGCACGCCCGAGGCGGCGAGGCCGAGGACGGCGTCGCCGGCGGCGATGTCGGCGCGCGGCAGCAATTGGTCGCGCTCCACCGCGCCCACCGCGAAGCCGGCGAGGTCGTAGTCGCCGGACGCGTAGAGGCCGGGCATTTCCGCCGTCTCGCCACCGATCAGGGCGCAGCGCGCCTCGCGGCAGCCGGCCGCGATGCCGGCGACGATTCTTGCCGCCTGCTCCGGCTCGAGCCGGCCGCAGGCAAAGTAGTCGAGAAAGAACAGCGGCTCGGCGCCCTGCACGACGAGGTCGTTCACCGACATGGCGACGAGGTCGATGCCGATCGTGTCGTGGCGGCCGGTCTCGATGGCGATCTTGACCTTGGTGCCGACGCCGTCGGTGGCCGCGACCAGCAGCGGGTCGGCATAGCCGGCGCGCTTGAGGTCGAATACGCCGCCGAACCCGCCGATCTCGGCGTCGGCGCCGGCGCGCCTGGTGGCGCGCACCAGCGGCTTGATCAGCTCCACCAGCCGGTTACCGGCGTTGATGTCGACGCCGGCCTGCGCATAGGTGAGGCCTTGGCGCTCGCCCCCTCGGCGCTTGCCGTCGTTCATGGATGGTCCTGCAAGGCAACGCGCATGCCGCTTGCTCCACCTCTCCCCGCGTGCGGGGAGAGGTCGATTTGCGAGCGGAGCCCTTGCGGAGCGAAGCAAATCGGGTGAGGGGGCTTGCCCACAGGCTCAGGCCTGCGGAGGCGCCCCCTCACCCGGATTCCGTCGCTCCGCTTCGCTTCGCTAGGAATCCGACCTCTCCCCGCACGCGAGGAGAGGTGGCGCAAGTGGCGTGGCCTTGCGCTCAAGAAAAGCACCGTCATCTGCGCTGGTCCTGCATTACGTTACGCCCAGAGCTAGCGCATGTGGCATGAGGATGCAGCCCCTCCGCTGTCATCCCGGGCGCAGCGCAGCACGAGCGCAGCGAAGTGGTGCGCTGCAGACCCGGGACCCAAGTACCCCAGCATGCGGAAATGGGCTCGGCAGGGGTACATGGATCCCGGCTCTCGCGCCTTACGGCGCTCGGCCGGGATGACAGCTGAGAGTCCGTTCGCCATGTTGGCCCCGCCTGTACGGCGGAATCGCAAGCTGCGCAATGGCTTCGGCGCCGAAGCTTGGCAAGGCGGTGAAGCGTGGCTATGTCAGGGCGCCAGAGTCGGGGCCAGATGCTTTGAATCTACCCAACCTCATTACGATCGCGCGCATCCTGCTGGTGCCGGTCATCGTGTGGGCGATCGGGTCGGGCGAAATGCTGTTCGCCTTCATCCTGTTCCTGGTGGCGGGCCTGAGCGACGCGAT
>DATFWC010000733.1:0-2607 GCA_035259885.1 Xanthobacteraceae bacterium | reverse complement strand
CCGCGGCCGTGACGAGGATGCCGTCGAATGGCGCTGCCTCTGGCCATCCATAATAACCGTCGCCGTGGCGGGCGCTGACGGCGCCGTAACCGAGTTCGGACAGTCGCTTTGCCGCCGGCTCCGCCAATTCCGAGACAATCTCGATTGTATAGACCAGATGGCCGAGCTCGGCCAAAACGGCGGCCTGATAGCCGGACCCCGTGCCGATTTCGAGTGCGCGAGAATGTCGCGCGAGCCGCAGCAGGTCGGTCATCAAAGCAACGATGTAGGGTTGCGAAATGGTCTGACCGTAGCCGATGGGCAATGGCCGGTTGGTGTAGGCTAGCTCGCGCTGGGAGGCGGGGACGAAGGCGTGACGTGGTACGCGGCGCATCGCCTCGAGCACGCCGGCATCGAGTGTTGTCGCCGTTGCGCCGCCACTGCTCTGGCGGGCGATCACCTCGATCGTGCGCACCATGTCGAGCCGGGCGTCCGCCTCACGATCGGCGGCTGCCACCTGCGCCGCGCCGACGAGCAGGAGAGCCGCGATTGCCGCCATCGGCAGCCGTAAAGACACAGCATCTCTTCCGGCCGAGCTAAGCTATTCACTAGCCGGAGCTTCCTACTTTTGTGATCATGCAAGCCGCTGAATTCGCTGAATAGATAGTGACGAGCGACTGGCCTTACTGGGTACGGGGGCGGCCGAGGAGATCGAGCGCCTTCTGTTGGAGAGCGGTAGGCCGAGCCGACAGGGTGAACGAGCGCTCGGGATCGATAGCAGTCACCAGGGTGTTGCGGGTCAGCGTGGCAAGGTCGGCCAGTAGCGTGCGGAAGCTGTGAACCGGTAGCCCATCCTCGGTCTGCCCGGTGGTCTGTTTGGTGATGGCGGCGGGCGAGCGCTCGGCCTTGGCAACGACGCTGGCGCGCTGTGCTTCGGCGACGTCCTTGTCGGTGTCGTGGTAGAGCATCGGCGCTAGACGTTGACGCATGTGCCATTCCAGATAATAGGCCAGCATGCACAAAAACACGTGGGCGCGCACCCGGTCGGCCAGCCAGTGGTAGACCGGCCGGATCTGCAGATCGACGCTCTTGAGGCAGCGGAAGGCGCGCTCGACCAGGCTCAGGGACTTGTAACTGCGCACCGTGGTGGGGTCGTCGAGTACCGTGGCGGGCAGGCTGGTGCGCACGACATAGATGCCGTCGAGGGCCGCCGCGGCGGCGATGTCCTCGGTCTTGCGGGAAAAGCCAAAGCGGTTGTCGGCAATGTCGAGAGTGAAGTGCTTGGCCATTTTGTGCCGGTCGAGCACCGCCCCGACTTTGAGACCGATGGCGGCCGCGCCGCGCAGCGGCTGGCGCTGGCGGGCCACTGCCGCGGCGATGCGCGCCAGTTCGCGCTCGGTGGCGGCGAGCAGATCCTCGCGCCGGCGGGCACGTTCGGCCGCCAATGCCTGGTTGCGGCAGACGATCAGGCGTTCGCCGGGAAAATCAGGTGAGGTAATCGCCGCCATGTCGCGCTCGTCGAACAGCGACATCTGCAGCGCGCCGGCGTCACGCAAGATCTTGATCGCCGGAGCGCGCAAGGCAGTGATCCAGTCGAGCCCGGCGGTGCTGAGGTCCTCGGCGATGCGCGCCTGGGTGATCATGCCGCGATCGCCGACCAGCACCACATGATCAAGACCAAAGCGTTCTTTGAGCTTGGTCACCTGGCTGGTCAAGGTCACCGGGTCGGCAGTGCTGCCGTCGAAGACCTCGATCGCCACCGGACAGCCGTCCGCGGCGCAGAGCAGACCGTAGACGATCTGCAGTTTGCCGCGCTTGCCGTCACGGTTGTAGCCGTACTGGGCCAGCGGGCAGCAGCGGCCTTCCATGTAGCTCGACGAGACGTCGTAGAGCACCAGGGTGCCGCCGGCCAGGTGGTCTTTGGCAAGCGTCGTCTCGATCGCCGGCTGGCGGACGGCAAGCCAGTCGAGGGCGATGTAGAGCTCGTCCTCATCGACCGGGCCGAGGCCGAGCTGCTGGCCGAGACTAGAGCTGGCCGTGTCCGGCGACAGCGCGCGGGCGGCGGCAAGCTTGGAGCCGGGATCGAGCAGACGGCTGACGACGAGGGCCAGGACAAGATCGCGACAGCGGTTGCCGTCCGGGCCGAGCAGGCGGTCGAGACCGATCTTGCGCGCCGTTCCGAGGGCGGCGACGACGTGCCCATGCGGCAGCGAGCGGATGATGGTGATCGCTTGTTGGTCACTGGGGACGACGGTGCCACCTTTGAGCAGCATCTTGAAGCCGGCGATGCGGTCCGCCGGCCAGTCGGAAAGGTTGAGCAGGGTACGCTTTTTGACCCTGCCGCCCTCGCGGTAGCTCTCGCGCAGCAGGATGGCCGGCGGCGAGTGGCGATTGGGAACCGATTCGATATACATGGGAACATGATAACCGTGAAAACCGGACAGACAAGCTTAAAATACCATATTACATGGCTACAATTCGGGGCTTGGCGAACCAAAAAATTAGCGATATCAATTGTTTCGCTTCACGGAAAGCAGGAAGTTCCGTCTAGAGACTGGCGTGCCGAGCAGAATCCTGGAAGGCGAACCGCTTCCGAAGGAGCGGATGCACAATGGCGATTGTGACGGA
>DATFWC010000732.1:0-6655 GCA_035259885.1 Xanthobacteraceae bacterium | reverse complement strand
GATTTCGGCTTCTTCTCGCCGCGTTGCCGACTCGCCGATCTCGCCGATCTCGAGACGCTGGGGTTGAAGGGCGTGAAGGATGCCCAGGCGCCATCTCGGCCCGAGACGATGCCTTATGCCATCAACAGTTTCGCTGCACTTGGCGAGAAGCTCCCTCTGCTGTGGCAGCATGTCAAGCGTGAGGCGACCATCGACCGGGGATACAACCTCATCTGCCGGCGCCTCTGCCGCTAGGCCAATCGGTTCTTCTCGCGGAACTCCGTCACATCGCCCGGTGGTCCGGCTCACGCGCCGGCTGGCGTGATCGTCGGGTAGCCGCTGTCCAGCCCGGCGACGTCGACGGTGACGATCTGCCGGTGCATGGGCGCGGCGTTGCGCTCCTTCGGATGCGAGACGCCGACAAGGCTCCGCGTGGGGGGGCCGACAAACATCAGCGCATCGAGGATCGACAGATGGCTGACGAAGTCGTCGCCGAACTGGGCGTAGGCCGGATGCGGATAGTTCTGATAGACGAGGGCGACCCCGGCCGCCCGCCACAACGACTCGTCCATATAGCTCTTGCTCGCATTGGCGGCGATGTAGCGCGTGGCGCCACACGACTTGCAGATCGCAACGAGACGCTCGGTCGTCCCAATGCCGCGGAAGCCGAGTTCGCTCGACAGGATCAGCGGAGTCTGCAGGCCCAGGAGAGCGCTCAACGCGTTGTGGCCGTCGAGGCACAGGTCGACGAGCCAGCGATAGGTGCCGCCGCCGAGGTAGCGGTCGATGGCCGGAAAGCACCAGTCGAAGAACGGCGCCCTGGCGTAAATCTGCTGGATCGTCCGCAGATGCTTGGCCTGCCAATTGTTCGGCTTGAGCTCGGTGTCATGGATCGTCTGCGCCAGGCGTCCCGCGGTCATGACCGGCGCCGTCAGCCACTGCGGCCCGCCGCGCGGGCCGAGGATGCGATTGCGGTTGCGCCATCCGCCCTTGTCGAACTGGACGTCGTCGTAGAGTACGAACGTGTCGGCGAGGGCCACCAGGTCGAAATAGCCGAGCCAGGGCAGGTAGCCCGGCTGCATGATGGCGACATCGACATGCCTCTCGGCGGCGCCGGCCGGCATGGCGAATCAGTTCGTCGCCGCAACGACGGGGGCGAGCGCGGCCTGCTCGGTCCCGCGGGCGGTTACGACCTCTTCGACCAGCCGCTCCGGCTGGAGGCGCTTGCCGCGAAAGCTGCGCACCACGAATTCGCCGATCAGCGCCAGGGAAAACAGATAGGCGCCCGTTGCCAGCAGAAACAGGTCGAAGAAGATGATGAGACCGCTGAATTCGTCAGTGTGTAATATGCGGTACAGCAGAATGCCGAGGCCGAGCATCGTCCCGGCTGCCAGGCTCAATGCCCCGCCGACCATCATCCAGGCGAAAGGCCGGCGGGCATACAGCGTGTACACGTCCAGATAGACCTCCATGCGCGACCAGATCGACCACTTGGACCGGCCGGTCCGCCGCGGTTCGTGCCGCACTGGAATCTCGACCGCGTTGCGGCTGACGCTGTAGGCCATGGCCGGCAGCACGATCTGCGGCGCATCCATCGTCAGCAGCACGCGCACCATGCGCGCGCTGTAGGCTTTGACGCCGCCGAAATCGGCAAGCTCGGTGCGCAGCGCGCTGTTGATGAGCTTGCGTCCGATCCACGACGGGATGCGATTGACGATCATCGGATCCTTGCGTTCGATGCGAACGCCGCCGACGATGTCGTAGCCCTCGAGCACCTTGGCGGCCAGCTCGGGCAGGCAGTCGGGGTGGAATTGCAGGTCGGAATCGTAGGTGATGACGGCGGCGCCGCCGGCGTAGCGGAGGCCGGCGTACATGGCATGCTGCTGGCCGACATTGTGCAGCAGCTTGAGGAACGTCACCCGCGCGTCTCCTGTCGCAAGCTCGCGCAGGCGCTCGGTGGATCCGTCGGTGCTGCCGTCGTCGACGAAGACCAGTTCGAAACTGTAAGGACTCTGTTCGAGCCGGCGCACGACCTCGGAATAGCAGTGGTCGATGCCCTCAATTTCATTGAGAACGGGAATGATCACGGAAATGTCGGGCCTGGCCCGAGCGGTCCCGCTGGCGGGATGACGCGCGACGTGGGCGGAGACCATCAAAACCCCCGGCTCCGTATCGACAAAATCAGACGGCGGCCGGCTGTGCGCTCAAGGCCGGCTGCTGCACCATGTTGACCCAGCTCTGCGACCACGGCGTGTTCGCCCAGTCGCCGCACTTCTCGCAGACACCGCAGCCCGCGTAGTCGGCCGCAAGGTGGCGCCGCCGCAGCTCGCGCATGAACGGGCCGTGCCACGCCTCGTGCAGGCTCATCGTCGTGGCGTCGCCGACGTAGGACTTGTCGTGCCAATCGATCGGGCAGAACCGGATGTGGCTGCGGAAATCGACCACGAGCCGCTGCCACAGATGTACGCAGGGCCAGCGCGGCGGCAGCGGAGCCTGCTCGACCTGAACAGAGCCCAGATTGGAATGCAGCCTGCGGATCGCCACGAAGTCGGCCTTGCCGCTCCAGTAGGCGCGGAACTCGGCCACTTCCTCGTCGAGGCCGGGATGGTGGATCATCGACACGATGACCTTGGTGCCGGCCGGATTTCGCCGCTCGAGAAACCGGTGGACATTGGCCATGGTGGTGTCGAAGTCGAGCCCCACGCGATACTTGTCGTAGGTCGCTGGCCGCATTGCATCGAGTGAGAAGTCGATGATGTGCGGCGGATGCTCGAGGATCGCCTCGAGCCGGCGCCCCCGCAGCAGGCTGCCATTGGTGGTGAGGTTGATCTTCCTGATGCCGACCGCGCGCGCATGCGCGATCATGTCCGTCATGCGGGGATGGAGCAGCGGCTCGCCATCACCGGTGAAACGCACGAGCTCGACCGGATAGCGCGCGGTTTCCTCGATGGTGCGGACGAAAACGTCCCAGTCGAGGTGGCGCGGCTCGAAATCCTCCGATTGGGCGATCGCGCTTTGTGGGCAGAACGGGCAGCGGGCGTTGCAGACGTTGTTCACGTCATACATGACGTAACGCGGAAATTCCTGCGCAGCCTCGGTCTCGAACCCGAATTGCATGAGGCCCCACCCGTTTGCATCAGCGTAGCACAATGCCGCGAAGTACATCAACCACGGCGTCTGCTTGCGCCTCCGTCAATCCCGGGTAGAGCGGCAGGCTGAGAATGGTCCGGCCGATTGCCTCGGTTGTGGGAAGCGGGCGCTCGAATCCGCGTTCTCGTACCCAGTTCATCTGGTGGACGGGCCGATAGTGCAGGCCGACGCCAACCCCGGCGTCGATCAATCCCTGCATGACGGCGTCGCGCCAGCCGTCGCGGTCCTCCACGCGGATGGCGAAGATGTGCCAGACGTGGCGGTCTCCCGCCCGCACATCATCGGATGGGATCCACAGGCGATTGGCGAGCGGGGCGAGGGCGGCGCGATAGCGCGCCGCAAGCCGCGCGCGCGCCGCGTTGAACTCCTGCAGCTTCGCAAGCTGGCACAGCCCGATGGACGCCGCGATATCGGTGAGAATGTACTTCACGCCCGGCTGCAAGGTGTCGTAATGCGGCAGCTCGCTCGTCTCCTTGCGCCGATAGGTGTCGCGGGTGACGCCGTGGTAGCGCAGTTGGCGCGCGCGGGCGAGGCGTTTGCGGTCGCTGCCGGTGAGCATTCCCCCTTCGCCGGTCGAGATGTTCTTGTTGGGATGGAAGCTGAAGGCCACCAGGCCCGAATGGCTGCCGATCGGCTTGCCGGCCTGCGCCGCGCCGATGGCATGCGCCGCATCCTCGATCACGGCGATCCCGTGCGCTGCCGCGAAGGCGTGGACCGCCGCCATGTCCACCGGGCGGCCGGCGAAATGAACCGGGACAATGGCGCGCGTGCGGGGGCCGACCACGCGGGCGGCGTCATCGAGGTCGATACTGAGCGTGTTCGGATCGACGTCGCAAAACACCGGCCGCCCGCCGAGCAGCGTCACCAGGTTGGGCACGCTGACCCAGGTCAGGGCGGGCGTGATGACTTCGTCGCCCGGCTGGAGATCGAGGGTCCACAGCGCCAGATGCAGCGCCGCGGTTCCGCTCGAGGTCGCGACCGCGTCCTCGCATCCGCACATAGCGGCGAACGCCTTTTCGAATTGCGCCACGCGCGGCCCGCTCGTCACCCACCCGCTGCGCAGACACTCGGCGACCGCCGCCTCTTCTTCGGCGCCGAACATCGGCCGCGACAGCGGGATCGGGGAAGGGACCCGGTCGGTCATTGTGGCGCTGCGACGGCGTCCCGCGCCGCCACCTCGCCGGTATAGGTGGCGTTCGTCCACGACAGGAAGCGCTTCAGTCCCTCGTCCAGCGTCACGCGTGGCTGAAATCCGAGCTGAAGCTCGGCCTTGCGGATATCCGGACAGCGCCGCTGGGGCTCATTGGAGGGATATCCATCCGGATAGTCGACGACGCGATAGCTCGCGGGATCGCCGACGAGTTCGCAGATGCGTTGCGCCAGGTCCTGCATCGTCACTTCCGGTTTCGGGTTGCCGACGTTGTAGGCTTCGCCGGGAATCCCGCGCAGCAACGCCAGCATGAAGCCGATCACCGCATCGACGACGTAGCAGAACGTGCGCGTCTGCTGCCCGGTACCATAGACGAACAGCGGCTGGCCGGCTTTTATCTGCGTGGCAAAGTTCGGCAACACGCGGTAGTCGCGCTCGCGCATGCCGGGCCCATAGACATTGAACGGTCGCACGATGACAGTCGGCACGCCGAAATAGTTGTGATAGATGTCGCAGAGCGTCTCGCCCAGGCGCTTGCCCTCATCGTAACAGGCGCGCGCGCCGCGGCAGGACACATGGCCGTAGTAGTTTTCCGATGTCGGCACATGCCGGGGGTCGGGGTCGCCGTAGATTTCGCTCGTGCTGAAGTAGAGGAACCTGGCCGAGCACGATTTGGCGACGTCCAGCATGTTCCGCGTCCCGATCGTGGAAACGTCGAGGGTTTCGAGCGGATTGGTCCGATACCACACCGGGCTGGCGATTCCGGCCGCGTGCAGGACGAAGTCCACCGGCTCGTCGATCGTGAGCCTGTCGATGACGTTGTGCTGCCGGAACTCCACGTCCTTGAGCCCGGTCAGGTCCTCCGGACGGCAAGCGCTGGAGATGAAATTGTCGAGAGCGATGACGCGAAGGCGGCGTTGCAGCACGTGCCGGTTCAGGTGATCGAACAGCGCCATGAAATGTGTGCCGAGAAACCCGCCGGCGCCGCTGAAGACAAGCGTTCTGCCGGAAAGCCTGTCGCACTCCATGCCGAGACATTCGGAGATTTCGCGAACGTCCTGGTCCAAATAAGCTTTTGGCATCATTGGATGATTGCTTCCGTTCCGATCTCCGGGCGCACGCTCGCGACCGCCGTACGTGCCTCCTGGTCACGCGCCTTGCGGCAGCAACTCTATCGAATTGGGTTTTCAATTCAACTTGGGCGCGATAATGCAATCGCCCACGGTTCTCGCAAATTCGATTGCCGGCCGAGCCGCCCATGATACGCACGTCGCCAAGAATTGGTCGCAATGCGGACACACCCGGGCCGATGTCGCCGTGCGCAACGTGATGACCCGCATGGCCGGCAATTCGGTGATCCTCGGCATCTCCGACTCGCACGATGCGAGCGCTGTCGTGATCCGCGACGGCCGCCTCGTCGCCGCCATAAACGAGGAGCGGCTGGATCGGCGCAAGATGTCCGCCGGGACGCCGGTCTTGTCGGCGGCGGCGGTGCTGCGGGCCGCAGGTATCAGCGGGCGCGATGTGACCCGCGTCGCCATCGCGGGACGGATTTCGGTCGGCCAGATGCCGATCAACAACGATTTTTCGCTCGACGATGGAAGCTATACGTGGGCGCAGCGCGTCTGCGAGGCCGTCGATTCCATTCCCGGCCTGTCATCATTGGCGCGAACCTCGCCCGCCCTTCGGGCGTATCGAGCGCTGATGCCATCGCTCGGACGCGCGCGGCTCAAGCGTATTCAGGCCATGCTGGCTGAACTCGATATCGCGACGGCGGTGGCCGCCGATGTGACGGCCTACGATCATCACGACTGCCACCTGGCATCCGCGTATTACGCCAGTGGCGAGCCGGATTGCCTGGTCGTGTCCAACGACGGATTCGGTGACGCGCTCTGCTGCAAGGTCGCGCTCGGCCACAGCGGCCGTCTCGATGTGGTTTCCAGCAACTCCTTCTTCAATTCGCTCGGCGTCTACTACAACTATGCGAGCCACCTGTGCGGCTTTCCCAAGGCGCATCACGTCGGCAAGACGACCGGCCTGGCCGCCTTCGGCGATCCGACGCGAACGATCGACACGTTCCGCAAGCTGGCCCGCTGGGACGAGGGGCAGGGGCGCTATGTCAACGACGGTCCGGTGTTCCGGCACGCGATCAACGCGTTGCAGCGCGAGCTTGTGACTGTTCGCCGCGAGGACATCGCCGCCGGCGTCCAGCGGCATGCCGAAGACGTGCTCGTCGCCATGGTGCGGCACTTCATGAGGAAGACCGGACGCAAGCGGATTCTGCTTGTCGGTGGGGTGCACGCCAACGTGAAGGTGAACCAGCGCATTGCCGAGATCGAGGGCGTGGAGCGCGTCGCGGTCTTTCCCAACATGGGT
>DATFWC010000731.1:0-3865 GCA_035259885.1 Xanthobacteraceae bacterium | reverse complement strand
CTGCACGGATCGTGGTATCCCGTACGGCCTTGCGTGCGAGGGGCGCTTCTGAAAAGGTGACATCGATGATCGTCACCGCGCGGTTGATTATTCTGAGCGGCGTGCTCGCTCTCGCCAGCAGCGCCATGACTCTTGCCGCGGCGGCGCAGAGCGCTCCGGAGCAACTGGGTGTGGCTCCGGCGGCCGAGCCGCCGGCGACCGCGCCGGCACCAGCGCAGCCGCTGCAGATCCACCCGGGGCAGTCGAGCCGGGCCGGTGTGTTCAGCGCCATTGGCCGCTGGTTCGACGATTCGATCGACACCATGACGTCGGGCTGGAACTCCACCGTTGGCAGCATCGGCGATCGCGCCAACGACGCCGCCAAGGGTGCGCGCGACGCCGCCAGTTCGGTGATGCGCATCCCGGGGCCGGTGATGGGGCGCGAGCCTTGCCGCGTGACCGCGAGCGGCGGCCCCGACTGCCAAGCGGCGACCGATGCGCTGTGCCGCTCGAAAGGCTTTTCCGCCGGCACCAGCCTGCACATCCAGTCGGAACAGAAATGCCCGGTATGGGGCTGGATCGCCGGCAAGGAGCCGGTCGGCCAGTGCGGCAACGCCACCTACGTCACCAGCGCCATGTGCCGGTAGCATCTTACGCGCTGCCAGCTCCACTGACCGTCATGCCCGGTCCCGGATCAAGTCCGGGGCGAGGCCTGTTCCGGCCATCTCGTTTCCTGTGGCACGACCTTGCTCCAATCCGCTTGTCTGTTGTCCATCGCGTGTGCTGTCATCCTGGCGCGCCGTGCAAGCGTGGTACGCCGCCAGGAGGAGCTCCGTGAACCTGCATGCGATGCTGCTGGAGCGCGAGGCCGCAGACCGGCCCGTGACCGTGGGGCTGATCGGCGCGGGCAAATTCGGCACCATGTTCCTGACCCAGGTGAGGCGCACGCGCGGCATGCACCTCGTCGGCGTTGCCGACGTCAATGTCGATCGCGCGCGGGCGCAGCTGCGCGCCGCCGGATGGAGCGATGACGCCTTCGCGGCCGCTTCGCTCGGCGATGCCGTGAAGCGGCGCGCGAGCCACGTGACGCCCGACGCCGAAGCGCTGATCGCACATCCGAGCGTCGAGGTGATCGTGGAGGCGACCGGCATTCCCGAAGCCGGCATGCGCCACGCGCTGCTCGCGATCCGCCACGGCAAGCACATCGTCATGGTCAATGTCGAGGCGGATGCGGTGGCAGGGCCGCTGCTGGCACGCAGGGCCACGGCTGCCGGCGTCGTCTACAGCCTCGCCTGGGGCGATCAGCCGGCGCTGATCTGCGAGCATGTCGACTGGGCGCGCACCTGCGGCTTCACCGTGGTGGCGGCCGGCAAGGGCACGCGCTACGAGCCGCACTATCACCAGTCAACGCCCGACACGCTGTGGGACATCCTCGACAAGTATCTGAAGATCGCCGATCGCGCCTCGATCAACCCAAAAATGTTCAACAGCTTCGTCGACGGAACCAAGTCGGGCATCGAGATGACAGCGGTGTGCAATGCGACGGGACTCGCGCCCCAGAGCGACGGCCTTGGCTTCCCACCGGCCACGCGCTTCGAGCTTGCCGACGTGTGCAAGCCGCGCCAGCACGGCGGCACGCTGGAGCGGGCCGGCGTCACCGAGGTGGTGTCATCGGTGTACCGCGACGGCACCGACGTGCCGCACCACCTGGCGCTCGGCACCTACGTGGTGATCGACGGCGAGAGCGACTATGCGCGGCGTTGCTTCAAGGAATATCACCTGCTGCCCGACCGCAGCGGCCGCTACGCCGCGCTCTATCGCCCGGTCCATCTGATCGGCCTGGAGCTCGGCGTCTCGGTGGCGTCCGCCGCCTTGCGCCGCGAGCCGACCGGCGCACCTAAAGAATTTCGCTCCGACGTGGTCGCCACCGCCAAACGCAATCTGAAAGCCGGCGAGATTCTGGACGGCGAGGGCGGGTTCTGCGTGTGGGGCCGGCAGACGCCGGCCGAGCGCTCGCTGGCGCAGCACCTGCTGCCGCTCGGCCTGGCCCAGAACGTCAAGCTCAAGCGCGACATCGCGGCCGGCGCGGCGCTTACCTGGGGCGACGTCGAGGTCGACCGCAACGATCTCGCCGTAAAGCTCAGGCGCGAGATGGAGGCCGAGTTCGGCCGCACGCCGGTGGAAGCGGTATCGTAACGATCGCGGAACACAGAGGGAGGACGACGTGAACTTTGGCAAATGGATCGCCGCAGGCGCGGCCGTCATGATGGGACTGGCCGCGCCGGCAATGGCGCAGACGCCGCTCACCATCATGGTGTTTCAGGGCATGCAGAACCTGCCGCTGTTCGCCGCACAGAGCCAGGGCTTTTTCGAGCGCAACGGCCTCAAGGTGGACATCAAGATCGCGCCCTCGTCGGACGAACTGCGCAACGGGCTGGCCGAGGGCCGCTGGCAGATCGTGCATGGCGCCATCGACAACAGCGTCGCCATGGTGGAGGTCGCCAAGGCCGATGCCGTGATTTTTATGGGCGGCGATAACGGCTTCAACAGCGTGATCGTCCAGGGAGATATCAACGCGATCGAGGATCTGCGCGGCAAGACCGTCGCGGTCGACGCCACCAACACCGCCTATGCGTTCCTGCTCTACGAGATCCTCCGCCAAAAGGGCTTGAAGCGCGGCACCGACTACGACGTGAAGGCGGCCGGCGCCTCGTTCCGCCGCTACGAGGCCATGGTGCAGGACAAGTCGCTCAAGGCCGCGGTGCTCAATCCGCCGTTTTCGCTGCGTGCCGTCCAGGCCGGGCTCAAGGATTTCGGCCTCGCCGTCAAGGCGGTCGGCGCCTATCAGGCGACCGGCGGGTTCGTCATGCGGAACTGGGCGCAGGCCAATTCCGACACGGTCGTGCGCTACGTCCGCGCCTATGTGGAAGGCCTGCGCTGGGCGATCGATCCCGCCAACCGCGACGCGGCGACAAAGCTCCTCGCCGACGGCCTGAAACTGCCGCCGGAGCTTGCCGCGCGCTGCTACGAGATCGCTGCCGATCCGGCCACTGGCCTCGCCAAGGATGCGCGGTTCGACATGAACGGGTTCAACAATGTGCTGCGGCTGCGCGCCGAGTTCGAAGGCGGCATGCCGCCGGCGCCTGAAAAATATCTCGATCTGTCCTACTATCAACGCGCCCTGACCGGGATGTGATGCGGACCCGAGAAGCCGATCGTTGACCGGCCGGCGGAGATGCGCATAGTCACGGGTTGGCGGCGGCGTCGCCGCCACACCGATGCCGGAAAAGGGCTGTGAAATCGGTTTACGGTGCCGGGCGTTACGTATGATCCCCATGCAGACACGCGAAAATCCGTTGAGCCATTTCGAGGCGGACCGGGAGATTCAGGAGATCGCGGAGGCCTACAGCCTCGACATGATCGATTTTGCCAGCCAGAAATTCGGCATCGTGCTGGACTGGTCGGACGAGAGCATGCGCCACGTGGAGCAGATCGCCGTCGCGCTGCACGAGATCTACAAGAAGACCCGTCCCACGCCTGACCAGATCGCGCCGCTCTACCGGATGCTGGGCAGCTATATCGGCGAGATCTACCGGCGCAACCGCCAGGCCGAGTGGGGCTGGGTCACGCTGGACGGCAAGCGCTTTCCCGGCATGCAACACAAGGCCGGCAACCTGTTCTGGCCATGGGGTAAGGCGCAGAGCCGCATCGTCAACGGCTCCGCCGACAATCTCTTGCACTATTATCAGTATCTGTGCGCGCCGGCGGAGATGCTGCCGTAAACGTCACACCTTCGTTGTCCGCTTCCCGAACGGTATCGTCATCGGCACCGACAGCAGCAGCAGCGCGCACAGGCCAATCGGCACGAAGGCGGCGGCGGGAATCT
>DATFWC010000730.1:0-18565 GCA_035259885.1 Xanthobacteraceae bacterium | reverse complement strand
TCAGCGCCAGCGCCTTCCCGCCAGCCTGCTCGATCTCGGCGGCTGCTGTGTGGATCGTGCCCTGCAGCTTGGGATGCGGAGTCTCCGTCTTGGCTGCGATCGCGATGTTGGCGCCGTCGCGGGCGGCGCGCAGCGCGATCGCCAGCCCGATGCCGCGCGAGGCGCCGGTGATGAACAGGGTCTTGTTCTTGAGCGTCATGGTCACGCCAGCGCGGCTTCGGCTTCGGCGACGCTATCAGCGCCTTCGACCACAGTGCGTTCCAGCCCGCTCGCCTGCACGGCGAGGTTTTCGGCAAAGAAGCGGGCGATCGCCATGCGGCCGGCCGGATCGGACCCTGACGTGCGGATCACCGCGAGCGCCTCGTCAGCCAGCATGACGCCGCCGGCGGCAGTCCCGAACAGTTTTAGGTACGGCGTGGCGCCGGCAAGCGCGGCGTCCGGCTCCTTCTCGAGCCGCCCGAGCAGCCAGGCGGTGGCGCGATCGAGGCATTCCACCGCCTCGGCCAGACGCGCGGCCGTGTGGCCGAGCGCCGGGTCGTTGACGGCGGCGACCGCCACCACGGTCTCGCGCAGCTCGTCGAGATAGGCCTTCACGGCGGCGCCGTCGGACAGCGGCAGCTTGCGGGCGACGAGATCGATGGCCTGGATGCCGTTCGTGCCCTCGTAGATGGGCGCTATGCGCGCGTCGCGCAGATGCTGCGCCGCTCCGGTCTCCTCGATGAAGCCCATGCCGCCGTGCACCTGCACCCCCAGCGACGCGACCTCCACGCCGATGTCGGTGGAGAACGCCTTGGCCACCGGCGTGAGCAGCGAGGCGCGTTCGAGCGCGCGGCGGCGCTCATCCTTATCGTCGGCGCGGTGCGAGCGATCGATCGCCCCTGCGGTGGCATAGCAGATGGTGCGCGCCGCTCGCGTCAGCGCCCGCATGGTCATCAGCGTGCGTCTGACGTCGGCATGCGCGATGATGGGAGCAGAACCGCCGGCGCCGGCATGACGGCCCTGCCGGCGCTCGCGCGCATAGGCGAGCGCCTGTTGCAGTGCGCGCTCGGCGATGCCGACGCCCTGCACGCCGACGGCGAGGCGCGCATTGTTCATCATGGTGAACATGCAATTCATGCCGCGGTTTTCCTCGCCGAGGAGATAGCCGACGGCGCCGCCGGCATCGCCATAGACCATGGTGCAGGTGGGCGAGGCGTGGATACCGAGCTTGTGCTCGATCGAGTGGCAGCGTGCATCGTTGCGCGCGCCCAGCGTGCCGTCGGCGTTGACCAGAAACTTTGGCACCACGAACAGCGAAATGCCTTTCGTGCCGGCCGGCGCATCGGGCAGCCGAGCCAGCACGAAATGCACGATGTTGTCGGTGAGATCGTGCTCGCCATAGGTGATGAAGATTTTCTGCCCGGTGATGCGATAGGTGCCGTCGCCGGCGCGCTCGGCCCGGGCGCGCAGCGCGCCGACGTCGGAGCCCGCCTGCGGCTCGGTGAGCTGCATCGTCCCCATCCACTCGCCGGACACCAGCTTGGGCAGATAGGTGCGCTTGAGATCGTCGCTGCCGTGGTGGGCGAGCGCCTCGACGCCACCCATGGTCAGGAAGGGCCCGAGGCCGAAGGCCATGCTGGCGGAATTCCACATCTCGATGCAGGCGGCGTTGAGCGCATGGGGAAGCCCCTGCCCGCCCCATTCGGTGGACGCCGCGAGCCCGTTCCAACCGGCGGCGGCCCAGTCGCGGTACGCCCGCTTCCAGCCCGGCGGCATGGTCACGGCGCCATCCCGGAACGGCGCGCCATGCTGGTCGCCGACCCGGTTGAGCGGCGCGATCACATCGCTGGCGAATTTCCCCGCCTCGGCGATCACGGCATCGACGAGGTCCTCGGTCAGATCACCGTAAAGGCCGTCCTCGATGGCGCGGCCGACCCCGGCTGCGTGCTTGAGCGTGAAGGCAATCTCGGCAACCGGCGCCCGATAGGTCATGGAGGTCCTCGCAGCGTCCGAGTGAATATCGGCGACCGGCGCAAGGCAAGCAAGCTGCCGCGCAATCAGCCGGCGTGCAGCGGATAAAGCGGCGCGAGAGCCGGATCGACGAACGTGATCGCCAGGCGCTTCGATCCTTGACCCACGGCTCGACCGTGACCGACATGTCGGGGAAGGCGTTGCGCACGAAGGCGAGAAGATCGGCGTTTAGTTTCATCGGATCCACGACGACCTCCCTGCCCTCCTGGCGCCGCACCTATCGGTGCCGCGAAACGTATGGCGCGTGACGTCATCCTGACGTATGGCGCGTGATGTCATTCCTGCGCAAAGCAGCCCCAGCCATCGTTGCGGCCGCCCAGCGGCTCGGCGTCCTGAGCAAGCTGGTTCTCGTAACCCGTGATGTTCCCATGGGTCGGGATCATGTAGGCATGAGCCTGCACCTGCCACGGCAGGTCCTGGTTGCCGTCGTAGGCGGAAAACGACACTTTCTGATCGTTGCGCAACAGGTGCACAGCGAATTTCAGCGCCGCTTCCTCGGAGGGAAAGATCACCGAGAAATCCACCTCGCGCGGCTTGTCGAGGTCGTCACCCTGCTGGCTCATGCCCCACAGGACGTCGCCGTTTTCATCGTCGGGAAATCGTGCGTAGTCGCGTGACATCGACATCCCCTGCACACGCGCCCCGCCGTCTCGGTTCTGGCGCAGCGGTCCGGCATCTGGCACATGCGCTTGACCCGCCGCCGCTTAACAGGATACCGCCGCGCGGTTACCAGGCCGTGACCACGATCTGCCCGAACAGTTGGTGCCCGTGCAAGAAACCGAAGTTTCTCGAGACGCCAAGGCAACGCCAGTAATGAAGGCCGATCGCGCCGGGATCGCGGCGGCCGCGCGCTCCCTCGCCGCGGGCGGGCTGGTCGCCTTCCCGACCGAGACGGTGTACGGGCTCGGCGCCGACGCCACCAACGGCGCGGCGATCGCGCGGCTCTATGCCGCCAAGGGACGGCCGGCGTTCAATCCGTTGATCGCGCACGTGGCGGACACCGCCGCCGCGCGCCGGCTGGCGCGCTTCGATGCGGCGGCCGAGCGCCTGGCCGGGCTGTGGCCGGGACCGCTCACGCTGGTCCTGCCGCAATCGCCCGACAACGGCGTCGCCGATCTGGCCACGGCCGGCCTCGACACGATCGCGGTTCGCGTACCTGGCCATGCCGTGGCCCGCGACATCATCGCGGCCTTCGGCCAGCCCGTCGTGGCGCCATCCGCCAACCGCTCGGGCCATGTGTCGCCCACCACCGCCGAGCATGTTTTGGCCGACTTGCGCGGCCGCATCGATCTGATCGTCGACGGCGGACCGACCTCCGTCGGATTGGAATCCACCATCGTGGCCTGTCTCGATGCGGGGCCGGTTCTGCTGCGGCCGGGCGGCATTCCGCGCCACGCGATCGAGCAGCGGCTCGGCCATTCGCTCGCCGATCCTGCGGCAGCTCCAGACGACGACGCGCCCCTGGCGCCCGGGCAGCTGGCGTCCCACTACGCGCCCAGGGCGCGGCTGCGCCTCAATGCCGATGTCGTGCGCCCGGGCGAGGCGCTGCTGGCCTTCGGCAAAAAACTGCCGCCGGGCGCGGACGCGGCGGCCGCCATGCGCAACCTGTCAGACACGGCCGACCTGGTCGAGGCCGCCGCCAACCTGTTCTCGCACCTGCGCGCCCTCGACGCCGCTGGTGCGGCCACGATCGCCGTCATGCCGGTGCCGCAGGACGGCCTCGGCGAAGCGATCAACGACCGGCTCCAGCGCGCCGCCGCACCGCGTTGATCCGATTGAGGTCTCGACCCAGGGTGCCAGTCGGCCTAATCTGACGCTTCAAGGACATCAGCTCTGACATGAACATCCATCAGCAGCGCACAGTTTCGACAGACATTCTTGCCCGTTTCGCGGCGATCGTCGGCGACAAATACGCGATCACGGATCCGCAGGCGCAACTGCCCTATCTCACCGAGATGCGCGATCTCTACCGCGGCCGCACCCCCATGGTGCTGCGGCCCGGCTCGGTCGCCGAAGTGTCGAAAATCCTCGCGCTCGCCAACGAAACCGGCATGCCCATCGTGCCGCAGGGCGGCAATACCGGGCTGGTTGGCGGCCAGCTGCCGCACCACGGCGAGATCCTGCTGTCGCTCAATCGGCTCGACCGCATCCGCGAGGTTGATCCCTTGTCCAACTCGATCACCTGCGAGGCTGGCGTGACGCTCGGACGCGCGCGCGAGGCGGCAGCGGCGGTCGATCGCCTCTATCCGCAGCTGCTGCCGTCGGAAGGCACGTGCACGATCGGCGGCAATCTGTCGACCAATGCGGGCGGCACCGCCGCGCTCGCGTATGGCATCGCCCGCTCGCATGCGCTCGGCATCGAAGTCGTGCTGGCTGACGGGCGCGTGCTCAACAACCTCAACAAGCTCAAGAAGGACAACACCGGTTACGATCTGAAGAACCTGTTCATCGGCGCCGAAGGCACGCTCGGCATCATCACGGCGGCGGTCCTGCGGCTGGTGCCGCAGCCGCGCTCGGTGGAGACCGCATTCGCCGGCGTGCCCTCGCCGGAAGCCGCGCTCGAACTGCTCGGGCTGGCGCAGGATCGCACCGCCGGCACTGTGACCAGTTTCGAAATCATGACGCGCGCCGGCATCGAAACGGTCATCCGCTATGGCGCCGGTTGCCGCGATCCGTTGAGCGAGCCGCACGACTGGTACGTGCTGATCGAGCTGTCGTCGCAGGCGCGCTCAGGCTTGCGCGAGGTGCTGGAGGAGATTCTCGCCGAGGGCCACGCGCGCGGCCTCGTCGCCGACGCTACCATCGCGGACAGCCTGGACCAGGCCAAGGCATTCTGGCGCGTGCGCGAGTTGTTCGGCGAGGTGCAGCGGCATCTGGGCGGCTCGATCAAGCACGACGTCTCGGTGCCCGTCGCCGCGGTTCCGGCCTTCATCGCCGAAGCGAATGCTGCCGTGACCAAGCTGATCCCGGGCGCGCGGCCGCTGCCGTTCGGCCATCTCGGCGATGGCAACATCCACTACAACGTCAACCAGCCCGAAGGCGCCGACAAGGCCGCGTTCGTCGCCCGCTGGGACGAGGTCAACGCGGTGGTCTTCGCCGTCGTGGCGAAGTACGACGGCTCGATCTCCGCCGAGCACGGCATTGGCGTGATGAAGCGCGACGTGCTGCCGCGCGTGAAGGACCCGGTCGCGCTCGACCTGATGCGTACGCTCAAGCGTACGCTCGATCCCAACGGCATCCTCAACCCCGGCAAGGTGCTGTAAGCTTTTTTCGGGTGCCCGCTGGCGATCAATCGAACAGCGACGCCTGATCGCCGTTCCGGCCCTTGCCTTGCTTGCCGGGCTTCCGCGTGGCCTGGGGTGCCGCTGCGTCAACCGCCGCGCCGGCGGTGGCGGCCGGTGCGATCAGCTCGGCCGCGTCGTTGACGGCATGGTTGACCGCGGCAGAGACCTCGTAGGCCTCCAGCGCCTGGTCGGGCGCCGGCGCGATCAGCGCTGCCGCCGTCTCGGCGTCGACCTTGGTGCAATCGAGCCAGAGGTCGAAGGCATCGGGGGCAATGACCACCGGCATGCGCGGGTGGATGGTGGCCAGCGTCCGGTTCGCGGTCGTGGTCACGATCGCCCCAGTATCCATCTCCTCGCCGTTCGGGCCGATCCAGGTCTCCCACAGGCCGGCAAACGCCATGGGACCACCCGATCGCGGCCGCACGAAGAACGGCCGCCGCTCCCTTCCCTGCTGCCGCCACTCATAGAACCCGTCGGCGGGAAACAGGCAGCGGCGGCGCCGCATGGCCAGGCGGAAGGCCGGCTTCTCATTCACCGATTCGCCACGGGCATTGAACAGCAGCGCGAAGGTCCGTGGATCCTCGACCCACGATGGGATCAGACCCCAACGCACCAGGGCGAAGCGGCGCGCGCCCTCCGCGAAACGAACGATCGCAACCGGCTGCGTGGGCGTAATATTGTAACGCGGTGGAAAATTCGGCTGGTCCTCGTAATCGAACAGCGCCCGGATCGCTTCCGGCGCTGAAATCAACGTGTAACGTCCGCACATTCCCGTAGCTCCGCGCCCGACCGCGCTTAAGGCAGCTTTAATGATACCGGACAAGACTGCGGCCAACACGCAGCCGTCCCGCAGGAATCCTGCCGATGAAAGCCCATGCCCTCGACAACCCTGCAGGTGAGGAACCTGCTCGGCCGGTCGAGGCTGCGCGGCAGCTCGATTCCGCCGAAATGGCCGCGGCAAACATCAATCCGGCGACCGGGCTGGCCACCGATTACCTCAATCATTTCAACGAAGCTATCATGATGCTCGAGCTCATCCCGTCGATGCCGGCATGCATCGACGAGCTGATGGCATGGAACGTGATGACTTACCGCGAGCATTTCCTGGCCGCGACCCAGAAGCATCGCGACGACGTGCTGGTCGCTTACGATACGGCAGATCCGCAGGCGCGGATCATGCTGGACGAGATCGCCGACACCATGAGTTCGATCCTGAGCGCGACCAGGGACGCGCTGCGCCTCGACCTCTCGCCGACCGTGGCGGCGGGGCTCGCCCGCGAGGCGGCGTACCAGCTCAAGCCACTGGTGGCGCGTGCCGGCGCGGTCATCAACGGCTTGAAGGTCAGCGGCGACATTCCGCTGGCGGGTGTGGCCCAGGCGGCGGTCGACGCCATCCTGGACCGGCGGTCGTGAGCGACCCGCGGGCCTACCCGGAACGTCCCTACCTGGCGGTCAGCGCCGCCGTGATCCGTAATGAACAGGTTCTGGTGGTGCGCCGCGCGCGCTCCCCGGCACGGGGCCTGTTCACGCTCCCGGGCGGTGCCGTCGAGCCGGGCGAGACGCTGGCCCAGGCTGTGGTGCGGGAGATCGCCGAAGAGACCGGCCTCGCCATCGAACCGGTGGCGCTGGCCGGATATCGCGAAGTCATCGCGCGCGACGCCGACAACCGCGTCGAGCGCCACTTCGTGATCTTCGCCTTTGCGGCGCGCTGGCTCGGTGGCGAGCCGACCCTCAACGACGAGCTTGCGGAGGCGCGTTGGCTGGCGCCCGCCGAACTGGCCAAGCTGCCGACCACGGAAGGCCTTGTCGACATCGTCAACGCCGCCTTTCAACGACTGGCCGATGTCGACTAGGCCACGACGTGCGGCCGCCGGCCGCCTTGCAATCGCCGCCGTGGCGACGCATGTGTCTCGCCAAGGTCCATGATGCTGAAACGGATTTTCATTCTCGCCTGGATCGCCCTCGCCATTGCCGGCGCGCCGCTGCCCGTCGCCGCCCAGGGCGGGGCGGCGCCCTACGACCGCGACCTGCAGCGCCTCGCCGAGATTCTTGGCGCGCTGCACTACTTGCGAGCGCTGTGCGGCGCCAATGAAGGCCAGAAATGGCGCAACGAGATGCAGGCCCTGGTTGAAGCGGAGACCCCGAGCGGCGAGCGACGCGACAAGCTGGTCGCCGGATTCAATCGTGGCTATCGCGGTTTTCAGCAGACGTATCGCACCTGCACGCCCGCTGCCGACCTGGTGATTCGCCGCTATCTCGAAGAAGGCGCAAAAATTTCGCGCGACATCACCGCCCGCTACGCAAATTGACGAATTGTATTAACCTTTCGGAAAGGTGATGACTTCTCGCGTCGGGGGCGCGTGCTACACGTCGACCGGTGAGGCGGCGTACAGCGTTGTGGGGTTGATCATGAGTACCGGGACGCGCCCGCGTCCGGCTGTCGCGCCGACGTCGGACCATGCTGAAGAGCGACGAGCAGCACTCGGCTACCTGGCCGAGGCGTGGGCCGAGGCGCGCCTGGACGGAATAGACGGCGACTGCCTGGCCCAGGCATGCCTCTTCACGGCGCTCGCCGAGCTCGTCTCCACCTACGGTGAAGACGCGGCGGCCCGCTACACCGAAGGCCTGGCCAGCCGTATCCGCAACGGCGAGTTTTCCGTCAGCCGGCTACACCAATAAGGCGAGCCGCCGGGAAAGTCCGATTGCGGCCGTCCTGCTCCATTCCCGAGGCCATTTCGTCGCCGCGCCCTTCTGCGCAAATGGGGCGACCGGCGGGGGATATAGGGCGATGGTGCCGATGCGGAGCATTTTCTGCGGAGCATTTTCTTAAGGAAAAATCCCTAATATCGCGCGATTCATTTCGGGGTTGGGGGCCCCTCCATCGGCCATGCCTACGTACAAGTTGGTAGCCGACGAGTTGGAAGACGCGATTGCGAACGGATCGAGCCAGAAGCGGGTCGAGACGCTGCGCCAGATTACCGATCTGTTCGTGAACGGCGCCGAGCAGTTCAACGAGGAACACGTCGAGCTGTTCGATCAGGTCCTGTCACGCCTGTCGGACGAAATCGAGGCGCGCGCCCGGGTCGAGCTGGCGGAGCGGCTGGCCCACATTCCCAACGCCCCCATCAACGTGGTCAAGGACCTCGCATCGGACGACGTCATCGAGGTGGCCACCCCGGTCCTCACCTACTCGGCGCGGCTGGACGATCAGACCCTGATCGGCATCGCCCAGACGAAAGGTCAGCAGCACCTGCTCGCCATCTCGCAACGCGAGTCGATCAGTGAGCCCATTACGGACGTCCTGGTGACGCGCGGCAATCAACAGGTGTTGCGATCGGTCGCGCAGAATACCGGTGCACGCTTCTCCGACACCGGATTCGACGTTCTCGTCAAGCGCGCCAAGGATGACGACGCGCTCGCGACCCAGGTCGGCATGCGCAAGGACATTCCCAAGAAGCACATGGCGCAGCTGATCAGCAAGGCATCCGACACCGTCCGCCGCAAGCTCGCCGCCGCCAATCCGGTGGCCGCCGCCGAGATCAATCGCGCGCTCGCCGAGATCGCCGCCCGCATGAAGGCCGAAGCCGCCGGCCCGGCCCGTGACTTCACCGCCGCCAAGGCGGTCGTTGCCGAAATGCAGAAGACGGGCAAGCTCAGCGAAAACGAAATCCGCGTCTTTGCGCAATCGGGAAAGCTCGAAGAGACGATCGTCGCCCTGTCGGTGCTGTGCGGCATACCGATCGAGTCGGTGGAAAACATCTTCTGCAACGACAAGTTCGACATGTGCCTGGTTCTGGCGCGCGCAGCCGGAATGTCGTGGCTGGCGACCAAGCTGCTGCTGCTCCTGCAAGCCAACGGTACCGGCATCTCCAACCAGGATCTGGCCGGCGCCAAGGACAATTTCGAGAAGCTGCAGCAGGCCACGGCGCAGCGGGTGGTCCGGTTCTACCAGGTCCGCCAGACCGTCAAGGCATAGGCCGCCACCCTTCTCCTACGGCGCTATGCGGGCGCCAGAGTTTCCAAAAACCGCACCGCTTCGCCGCGCCCTGGCGTGACCAGTTCCCCGTCCCACATCACGCGCGTGCCGCGCACCAGCGTGCCGACCGGCCAGCCGGTCACCGTGACGCCGTGGTACGGCGTCCATCCGGCCCGCGACGCCATCCACTGGTCTGTGATGGCTTCACGGCGCCCGAGGTCGACCACGGTGACGTCGGCATCGTAGCCCACCGCCAGACGTCCCTTGCGGGCGATTCCGAACAGGCGCGCCGGGCCGGCGCTGGTGAGATCGACGAAGCGCTGCAGCGAGAGTTTCTTGGCATTGACGTGGTCGAGCATGATGGGAACCAGCGTCTGCACCCCGGTCATGCCGGACGGGCTCGCCGGATAGGCCTTCGCCTTCTCGTCGCGCGCGTGGGGGGCATGATCGGAGCCGAGCACGTCGACGATGCCCTGCGCCAGACCGTGCCACAGACCGGCCTTGTGCGTGGCGTCGCGCACCGGCGGGTTCATCTGCGCCAATGTGCCCAGCCGCTGATAGCAATCCGGCGCCTCCAGTGTGAGATGGTGCGGCGTGACCTCCACCGACGCCACCTCCTTGTGGTCCTTCAGGAACTCGATCTCCTGCCAGGTCGAGACGTGGAGCACATGCACGCGCTTGCCGGTGGCGCGGGCGAGACGCACCAGCCGCTGCGTCGCCGTCAACGCCGCCACCTCGTCACGCCACACCGGATGCGAGCGCGCATCGCCGGCGACGCGAAAATCCTTGCGCTCGCTCAGCCGCGGCTCGTCCTCGGCATGGAACGAGGCGCGGCGGCGGATGTTCTTGAGCACTTTGCCGAGACCTTCGTCGTCGGCGATGAGCAGCGACCCGGTCGACGAGCCCATGAACACCTTGATGCCGGCAGCGCCGGGCAGGCGCTCCAGCTCGGAAAGATCATCGGTGTTCTCCCGCGTTGCGCCGACGAAGAACGCAAAGTCGCAATGCATGCGATGATGCGCCCGCTTCAGCTTGTCGGCGAGCGCCTCGGCACTCACCGTCAGCGGATCCGTATTGGGCATCTCGAACACTGCGGTGACGCCGCCCATGACGGCGGCGCGCGAACCGGTCTCCAGGTCCTCCTTGTGGGTGAGCCCGGGTTCGCGGAAATGCACCTGGGTGTCGATCACGCCCGGCAGCAGGTGAAGGCCGCGGCAGTCGATCACTTCTCCGGCGGCGGCGCGCGACAGATCGCCGATGGCCGCGATCGTGCCGTCCGCCACGCCCACGTCGCGCAGGCCTTCGCCGTCGTGATTGACGACCGTGCCGCCCTTGAGGATGAGGTCGTAGCTCGCGGTCATCGTGTCTCCCGGTTGGCGCATGCCGCTCCCGTGACGCCGGCACAAGGGTTGCGGCCCATGCCTCAGCGCTTACGTTTCAGCGTGATTTCTGGCAAGACCATTGGCATGAAAGCCGCGCTCCTTCCCGACCGCGGCGTCGTCAAGGTGGCGGGCGACGACGCGCGCAAGTTCCTCAACGGGCTGCTCACGGCCGACCTCGGCCGGGTGACGCCGGGGAGCGCGCGCTTTGCCGCGCTGCTGACGCCACAGGGCAAAATCATCGTCGACTGCATCGTCGCCGAGGTGGCGCCGGAGGACGGCGCCGGGCTGTTCCTCGACTGTCCGCGGGCGCTGGCGCCGAACCTGGTCGAGCGGCTCAATTTCTACAAGCTGCGGGCAAAGGTCGTCATCGAAGACCTCTCCGAGATGCTCGGCGTGCTGGCGGCCTGGGACGGCGAGGGCTCGACCGACTATGGTCTGGTCTACGAGGACCCGCGGGCGGCTGGGCTTGGGCTGCGGGTCATGCTGCCGCCGCACCTGGCGGACAGGGCGGCCGCCGAGCTCGGCGCCGAGCTGGTCGACGCCAGCGCCTACGAGGCCCACCGCGTCGCCCGCGGCATCCCGCGCGGCGGGCTCGACTTCATCTACAGCGACGCATTTCCACACGAGGCCGACATGGATCAGCTCGGGGGCGTCGATTTCGACAAGGGCTGCTTCATCGGCCAGGAGGTGGTCTCGCGCATGGAGCATCGCGGCAGCGCACGCAACCGGGTGGTGCCGGTGGCCTACGACGCGTTCGCGCCGGAGGCCGGCGTGCCGGTCATGGCCGGCGAGCGGCAGGTCGGCACCATGGGTTCGTCGGCCGCGGGACGCGGGCTTGCCATGCTGAGGCTCGACCGCGTGACCGAAGCGCTCGCCGCCGACGTCGCCCTCACGGCCGGAGGCGTGCCGATCCGTCCGGTGAAGCCTGATTGGGCACGCTTTACCTGGCCGGGCGAAGCGAAGGCGGCGGAATAGCATGGCGGCGCCGCGCCATCCCGACGGCCTCAAGCGCTGCCCCTGGCCGGGACAGGACCCGCTCTACGTCGCCTATCACGACGAGGAATGGGGCACGCCGGAATTCGACGACCGCGCGCTCTACGAGAAGCTCATGCTGGACGGCTTTCAGGCCGGACTGTCGTGGATCACGATCCTGCGCAAACGCGAGAATTTTCGCCGTGCATTCGACGGGTTCGAGCCGGAAAAAATCGCGCGCTACGACAAGCGCAGGATCGAGCGCCTGATGAACGATGCCGGCATCGTGCGCAACCGCGCCAAGATCGAAGGCGCGGTTCTGTCGGCGCGCGCCTACCTTGACATCATGGAGAACGGGCCCGGCTTCTCACGCCTGCTGTGGGATTTCGTCGGCGGCGCGCCCAAGGTCAACCGCTTCCGTTCTACCGCGCAGGTGCCGGCCGAGACCGAGGTGTCGCGCCGGATGTCGAAGGAGCTGGCGCGGCGCGGCTTCAAGTTCTGCGGCCCGACCATCGTCTACGCCTTCATGCAGGCGGTCGGCATGGTCAACGATCACCTCGTCACCTGCTACCGCCACGCGGCACTGGGGGCCCAGGCGCCGGGAACGCCGCGCCATGCAGGCCGTGCCCGCTAGGAAGAACGCAGCCGCCGGGCTAACTATGTCCGATGGCGTTTGACAAGGTTTCCGTCGTCCGGCCGCTTCCGCGCAAACGAAACAATGCCGCGCCGCGCGCATGGCAGCGCATGCTGTCGGGCCGCCGGCTCGACCTGCTCGATCCCTCGCCGCTCGACGTCGAGATTGCCGACATCGCGCACGGGCTGGCGCGCGTGGCGCGCTGGAACGGTCAGACCAAGGGCCATCACATCTTCTCGGTCGCGCAGCACACGCTGCTGGTCGAGGCGCTCGCCCGCAGCCGCGCACCGCGGCTGGACCGGCGGGCGCGGCTCGCCGTCCTGCTGCACGATGCGCCGGAATACGTCATCGGCGACATGATCTCGCCGTTCAAGGCAGTGATCGGCGACAGCTACAAGACCATTGAGCAGCGCCTGCTCGCCGCGATCCACGTGCGCTTCGGCCTGCCCGCAGAGCTGCCGCGCGCCATCGTGGTGATGGTCAAGGCTGCCGATCAGGCCGCCGCCTATCTCGAGGCGACGAGGCTCGCCGGGTTCGATGCCACCGAGGCGCGCCGCTTCTTCGGCCGGCCGCCGGCGTTCTCCGCCCGCATCGAACGCGACTATCTGACGCCGTGGCCGGCAACGACGGCGGAAGCGCGCTATCTCGAGCGTTTTCACAAGCTCGCCGACTGACCAAACCGAGGGAATTCACAGATTCGCAAGGCCGACACATTCGCCCTATATCGATGACATGAATCGAATCGATCGAGGTTGAATTTCTGGAATGATTCACGTCTGTTCGCTTGCACGCCTGCACGAGACGGTTGAGGAGACCGCGGCCAGCCACGTGGTGACGCTGTTGAAGGATACGCACCTAGTGCAGCGGCCGAGCGCCATTTCCGCCGACCGTCATCTGGTGCTGGGCATGGACGACATCTGCGAGCCGCTCGACGGCTACGTCTGTCCGGCCGAGGGGCACGTCACGGATCTGCTCGACTTCGTGCGCGGCTGGAATCGCGGCGCCCCGCTGGTGGTGCATTGCTACGCCGGCATCAGCCGTTCCACGGCGGGCGCCTTCATCACGGCCTGTGCGCTCAATCCGCATCGCGACGAGGAAGCTATCGCCTGGTCAATGCGGCGGGCCTCGCCCATCGCGATGCCGAACCGGCGGCTCGTCGCGCTCGCCGACCGTCTGCTCGACCGCGATGGCCGCATGGTGGCGGCCGTGGAGGCGATCGGCGTCGGCATCGGCGCGCAACAGGGTGATCCGTTTCGCCTCGAACTCGAGTGACCGCCGGCGCCGAGGCGCCGTCGCGCCCTTGTCATGACCGGTGCCGGCAAGGCATCAGACTCCGCGATCGCAATGGCGTTCCGGGGAGCGTCCGCGCGGGTGACGAGGGATCAATGGCCGAAGCGCCGCTGACGCCGATCGAGATCGGGCTCAACACCGCGATCGTCACCGTCGCCGATGACGAGCCGCTGATCTTGGTCGCCGGCGAGGCGGAACAGGACGGGCCCCGCGCCGGGCTGCCCTCCGGACCGTTCGACCCGGTGGCGCATCGCACGTTCGAGATCGGATTGCGCTCGTGGGTGGCGGCGCAGACCGGGCTGCGCGTCGGATACGTCGAGCAGCTCTACACGTTCGGCGATCGCGGCCGCCACGCCCGCCCCGGCGATACCGGGCCGCACGTGGTGTCGGTCGGCTACCTGGCGCTCACCCGCCTGCCGGAAAACGCCGCCGTGCTGCAGGCTGCCGGCGCCCGCTTCGAGCCATGGTATCGCTTCTTCCCGTGGGAGGACTGGCGCCGCGAGCGGCCGCCGCTGCTCGACGCAAAGATGCTGCCGCTGCTCGAGGAGTGGGCGCGCACGAGCAAGCGCGAACAGACCGGACAGATGCTGGCGCCGCGCGAACGGCTGCGGCTGTGCTTCGGCGTCGCCGGCAGCCCGTGGGACGAGGAAAAGGTGCTGGACCGCTACGAGCTCCTGTACGAGGCCGGCCTCGTCGACGAGGCGCGCCGCGACGGCCGCGAGGCGGCACAGCACCGGTCGGCGGAACAAATGTTCGGCGAGCCGATGCGGTTCGATCATCGCCGCATCCTGGCCACGGCGATCGCGCGGCTGCGCGCCAAGCTGAAATATCGGCCGGTCGTGTTCGAATTGATGCCGGCGGAGTTTACGCTCACCGAGCTGCAGCGTACCGTCGAGGCGATTTCGGGCCGGCATCTGCACAAGCAGAATTTCCGTCGGCTGGTGGAAAGCGCCGCCCTGGTCGAGTCGACCGGTGACATGTCGACGACGACCGGCGGACGGCCCGCCGCCTTGTTCCGCTTCCGCCGCGAAGTGTTGCAGGAACGCCCCGCACCCGGATTGCGGCTCGGCGCACGGCAACAGTGAACAACTCTCCACATGTGAACGACGAAGATCCGGTCTGAGGATTTTGTCGTGAACCCGACCCGCGCTAGAATTGGTCGACTGAGGGGGCCTGAGTCGTGGAAGCGCTGATCGTGTTAGCGGCGCTGGCGATTCCGTTTGCGGCAATCGCCAGCTTCTTCATGGTGGTTGGGGCGCGCCGGCGCCTGCTGGCGGTCGAAGGCCGCCTGGATGCGCTGGAGGGGCGGCTGGCCCGTGCGGGGCTCGTGGCGCGCGCGCGCGTCGAGACGCCGCCGGCACCTGGACCAGAGAGCTCACCGCAAGCCGCGGCGCCGCCGGAGCCGCCCGCCGAGCCATCGCGGCAACCAGCCGAGCCATCGCCGGCACCACCCGAACCGACGCCCAAACGGCCGGCCGTGCCACAGGTCGCTGCAACCGCATCATCGGCACCGCCGGCGCGCCCGCCCTCGCCCCCACCGCCGCCTGGGCGAAGCTTCGAGGAACGCTTCGGGACGCAATGGGTCGTGTGGGTCGGCGGGCTGGCGCTGGCGCTCGGCGGCATTTTTCTGGTGCGCTACACGATCGAGCAAGGCCTGATCGGCCCGGGCGTTCGCACGTTTTTGGGCGGCCTCCTCGCAGCCGCGCTGATCGCCGCCGGCGAATGGACGCGGCGCAATGAGATCCGCACCGGCTTCGCCGACATTCCCACCGCGCATATCCCGGGCATCCTGACGGCGGCCGGCACCACCGTCGCCTATGCCACGGTATATGCGGCTTACGCGCTGTACGGGTTCCTGCCGCCTGGCGCCGCCTTCGTTCTGCTCGGCCTCGTCGCGCTCGCCACGCTCGCCGCCGCGCTGCTGCATGGGCCGGCGCTGGCCGGCCTCGGCCTGATCGGCGCCTATGTCACGCCGCTGCTGGTGTCTACCGACGCGCCGAACTTCTGGGCGCTCTATCTCTATCTGGCGGTGGTGACTGCGGCCGCCTTCGCGCTGGCGCGGCTGCGGCTGTGGGCCTGGCTTGCCATTACGTCCGTCGCGTTCAGCACTCTCTGGATTGTTCCGGGCCTCACCGATGCGGCGCTGCATTCGAGCGCACCGCATGTGTTCCACGCGGTCGCAAGCTTTGTGCTGGCGGCAGCCCTGATCGTCGCCGGCTTGGCTTACGGGCCCGCCGCGGCGCCAGACACGATCGACGGGATGTCATCCTTTGCTCTCATAGCCTATCTCGCTGCCGCCGGCCTGGTGGTGATGGCAAGCGGGCATGAGACACTGGCCCTGGTCGTCTTTGCGGCTCTCGTGGCCGCGACAGTGGCCATCGCCTGGCGGGCGCCGGCGAGCGCTGGTGCGGTGCCGGTGGCGGCGGCGCTTGCCGTCGTCATCCTGGCCGAATGGGCGGTCGACACGCGCTTCGACATCCTGGTTCTGCCGGCAGGTCCCACCGCCGGCGCCATTCCCGAGCCGATCAACCCGCATATCCGCCTCCACCTGTTGCTTGGCGGCGCCTTGGCGGTGCTGTTCGGCGGTGCGGGCTTTCTCGCTCAAGGTCGCTCCGAGCGGCCCGAGGTGCCGATCCTGTGGGCCGCCTGCGCGGTTGCCGCGCCGCTCGCGGTCCTGGTTGCGCTCTACTATCGCATCCACCACTTCGAGCGCTCGATCCCCTTTGCCGCCATCGCGCTGCTGCTGGCCGCGCTTTACGCCGTCGCGGCCGAAGTGCTGACGAAGCGGCCGCCGCGGCCCGGTCTCGCCGCCGCAAGCGCGTTGTTCGCCGTCGGCACCATCGCGGCGCTGGCACTGGCCATGACGCTGGCGCTGGAAAAGGGCTGGCTCACCATCGCGCTCGCCCTCACGGTGCCCGGGATCGCCTACGTGTTCGAGCACCGGCCGCTGCCGGCGCTGCGCTGGCTCGCCGCCGGCATGGGCGTGCTGGTCCTGCTGCGCATTGGCTGGGAGCCGCGCATCGTCGGCGCGGACGTCGGTACCACCCCGATCTTCAACTGGCTGCTCTACGGCTATGGCGTGCCGGCGCTTGCCTTCTGGGTCGCCGGCCATCTCTTGCGCAAGCGCGCCGACGACGTGCCGTCGCGCATGGTCGATTCGCTTGCCATCCTGTTCACGGTGCTGCTGGTGTTCGTCGAGATCCGCCACTACATCAATGCCGGCGACATCTATCGTCCGGCGAGCGGCCTCACGGAGATCGCCCTTCAGGTGTCGGTCGGGCTGGCCATGGCTATCGGGCTCGAACGCGTGCGCGGCCGCACCAACAACATCGTGCACGACGTGGGAGCGCAGATCGTCGCGGCGCTGACGCTGGCCGGCATCGTGCTCGGGCTGTTCCTCCTGCGCAATCCACTGCTGTGGCCCTACCCGGTGGGCGGGCGATTCTTCAACCTCGTGCTGCTCGGCTATGGACTGCCGGCCGTGCTGGCGATCATCCTGGCGCTGGTGGCGCGCAGCACGCGGCCGATGCCCTACCGCGTCGTTGCGGCCGCCACCGCGGTCGCGCTTTCGGTCCTCTATCTCACGCTGGAAGTGAGAACGCTCTATCACGGCCCGGTTCTCACGCTCGGGCCGACCAGCGACGTGGAGCAATATACCTATTCGGCGGTGTGGCTTGCTTACGGTGTGGTGCTGCTGCTCGCCGGGATTCTGCTGCGCTCGCAGCCGGCGCGACTCGCGTCGGCCGCAGTCCTCATCCTCACCATCGGCAAGGTGTTCCTTTACGACATGGCGGGCCTGACCGGCATTTTCCGTGCGCTGTCGCTGATCGGACTCGGCGTCGTGCTGGTCGGCATCGGGATTCTCTATCAGCGCCTGTTGTTCCCGCCGCGGCCGTCGGCGCCGGCGATGGCGGTCGCGCCGCAGACGTGAACATGCGCCCGCGGAGTTGCCCGTGAACAAGCCAGTACGGATCGGGGTGGTGCCTGCTGACGTCCTGCTCTCGTACGACGGGCTCGGGTTCCTGAAAGCCATGATGGCCGGAGATCTGCCGGCACCGCCCATTATGGAAACGCTCGGGTTCACGCTCGTGGCGGTCGAGACCGGCCGCGCCGTCTTTGCCGGCACGCCGGAGTTCCGTCATTACAATCCGATCGGCGTGGTTCATGGCGGCTTTGCCGCGACGCTGCTCGATTCCGCCGTCGGCTGCGCCGTGCACACCACGCTCGCCAGGGGCGAGGCCTATACAACCCTCGAGCTCAAGCTCAACCTGGTGCGGCCACTCACCGACAAGACCGGACCCGTGCGCGCCGAAGGCCGCGTGGTCCACCGCGGGCGCACCGTGGCGACCGCCGAAGGCTATCTCAGGGACGACGGCGACAAGCTTTATGCCCACGCCACCACGACCTGCATGATCTTCCCGGCAAAGGGCTGAGGTCGGCGGTCGCGTCACCGGATCTTTCGCCGGCCGGCGTCAAAAACCGGGACTACCCGGAGCGACAGAGCTCCAGGCGGCCGTGCTTTGGCTGCAGCCCGGCCGACATCGAGCTGGTGCCGGCGCGCAGATGTTCGATGAAGCGCTGCGCCACCGGGCTCAAGGTGCGGTTCTTCATGGTCACGATTCCCACCGGCCACGGGCGAAGCGGCAGATCGATCGGCAGGACTTTCAGGGCGAACCGATCCCCGTGCAGGCGCACGACCGAGCTCGGCAGCACCGTGATGAACGGCCCGGTCGTGAGCAGATTAGTCCGCAGGTGAACCGAGAAGGTCATCACGCAGGCACGCGGCACATCGAGACCGCGGGCGTGAAAGGCGTCTGCGATCAGCCGGTCGCCCCAGGAATGCGATGGGGTCAGGATCCAGGGCTCGTTCACCAGCTCGGCCAGGTCCACCTTGGGACGGTTGGCCCATGGCGTCCCCTTCCCGGCCACCACGACGAGGTAGTCGTCAAACAGAACGTCCACGTTGAGGTCATGGTCGTCGCTGGCAAGCGGCCCGACGATCCGCGCGAGCACGAGG
>DATFWC010000729.1:0-5888 GCA_035259885.1 Xanthobacteraceae bacterium | reverse complement strand
GCCAGGCCGACGAAATCGATCGGCGGGTCGACGAGCTCCATGCCGACATAGGTGTCGACCTGCGCGGCGTGGCCGCGCTGGGCGTGCAGGCGCTGCTTGAGGATGCGGTAGGAGCGATTGTTGAAGATGACGAACACGACCGGGATGCGGTCGTGCGCGGCCGTCCACAGTGCCTGGCAGGTATACATGGCGCTGCCGTCGCCGATCAGCCCCACCACCGGCCGCTCCGGCAGCGCCAGCTTGACGCCGATGGCGGCCGGCAGGCCCCAGCCGATGCCGCCGCCGCGCAGGCCGAAGAAGCTCTGCGGGTCGTCGCTGCGCATGAGCGACCGGATGCCGACGCCGGACGAGATGGTCTCGTCGACCACGGCCGCGTCCTTGGGCAGCGTCGCGCCGATGGCCTGGAGCAGCGCCAGCGGCTGTACCGGCACGTCCTCGGCGGCGGCACGCGCCTTGGCGACGAGGGCTTCGCGCTCGGCATGAATGGCGCTGGTGGCGTTGCGCAGGCGCTCGCGCGCCGCCGCGCGCGCTCCGCTGGTCATCCGGTCGCGGACGGCGGCGGTCAGATCGGGCAGCGTGGTCTTCGGGTCGCCGAGGATCGCCACGTCGGGCGGATAGTTCTTGCCCAGCTCCCACGCATCGACGTCGAGGTGGATGAGCGGCTGGCCGGGCGGAAACGGCTCGACCGGTGACGGCAGCGACAGCGTGAAGAGATCGGCGCCGACCGAGAACACCAGGTCATATTGCTCCATCACCTGGCGGATTGCCGGCGTGACGCGGCCCATGGCGCCGCGGAACAGCGGATGCGAGGCCGGAAACGACGCCATGCTCGGCACGATCTCGCTGTACACCGGCGCGCCGATGAGCTCGGCGAGCTCCACCAGTTCGGCGTGGGCGCGGCTGTGCGCTACCGCGTCGCCCGCCATGATCAGCGGATTCTTGGCGGCGGCCAGCAGCGTGGCGGCCGCGTCGACGGCGGCGGGATCGCCGCGCAGCCGTGGCGCCACCCGCGTCGGTGCCAGCAGGTCAACCTCGGCTTCGGCCTGAAGAATGTCTCCGGGCAACGACAGGAACACCGGCCCGGTGGGTGGCGCCAGCGCGGTCTTGGCGGCGCGATGCACCATCCGCGGCAGGTCGGCGAGGCGCTTCACCTCGCTCGACCATTTCACGAACGGCCGCGCGACCGGCGGCAGGTCGGCCCACAGGATCGGCTCGGTGACGTTGAACTGCTGATCGTGCTGCCCGGCCGTGACCAGGATGGGCGATGCGGCCTTCTGCGCGTCGTAGAGCATGCCCATCGCATTGCCGAGCCCGGGCGCCACGTGCAGGTTGACCACGGTGAGCTCGCCGGAGGCCTGCGCGTAGCCGTCCGCCATCGCCATCACGGCGGCTTCCTGCAGGCCGAGCACGTAACGCATCTCGTTGTCGACCGCGAGCGCATCCATCAGCGGCAATTCGGTCGTACCGGGATTACCGAACAGGATGCGCACGCCCTCCTGCTTGAGCAGCTCGAGGAACGCACGCTTTCCGGACATTACGGGCATGTGGTCTCCGACAGTGAGTGGTGACTGGTGATTAGCGAGCGGTGAGTAGCGATCAGTGGCCCACCAACGGTCCTGGTCACTGCTCACCATTCGCTACTCACGGTCCAGGCTGTCATGGCCAGTGCCAGCGGGCAATGGCCACGGCCCAATCGGGCAGCGCGATGTAGTCGAGAACGACGTCGGTGCTCAGCGACAACGCCACCGCGCCGATGAGCGAGACGGCGGTTCCGAGATAGACCTTTCCGCCGAACACTTCGTGCTGCGGATTGAGCAGGTGGCCGAAATAGATGCGGAACACCATCGACAGCCGTTGGATCGGCGAGACCACCGAGACCGGCGCGACGGCAAATCCCATATAGAGGAACATCTGCGACACGCACACCATCACGCCCGAGATGGTGAACCACTTGCTGGCTTCCGGCTCGAGCGCCAGCACGTGCCGCCATTGGCGCGGCCACGCCAGCAGCGGCAGCATGATCAGCGTGGCGGCGCAGTAGGAGATCAGCCCGGCCGCGAGGCTCGCGCCGAGGGTTTTGTGTTCCAGCCCATAGCGCACGAGGATCGGGCTCGTCCCATAACCCAGCGCCGACAGCAGCGCGAAGATCGCGCCTTCGGTGTAGTTGATGGCGAACGGCGGCGGCTTGCCGCTTTCGAGTTTTTCGACCGGCGTCTCGGCCTGATCGGTGGCGCGCGGCGGCCGCGTGCTTGTCTCGGCGTCGCCGCGCATGGTCAGCATGGGACCGAGCGCCACGAGGCAGATACCGAGCAGACGCAGCGGCGTCAGCGTCTCGCCCAGCACCAGGATCGCCAGCACCAGTGTGAGCACGAGGCTGACCTGCTGCAGCGGGCCGACCAGGTTCGCCCCCATGGCCCTGGTGGCGCGGAAATTACAGTAGCGGCCCCAGACGAAGTGGACGATGCCGGCGGCCGCGAGTGCGAGCACCGCCTGCGGCGAGAAGTCGAACAGGGCGGCGAGATCGCCGGCCATCCAGGTGGCGACGAAGAAGAGCGGCACGCCGATCGGCACCGTGATCGCCATGGCCTGCAGGAGGCTGCCGGTGAGGACGCCGCGGCGCGCGCTAGCGTTGTTCAACGCAAAGGTGATCGCCGCAAGAAGCGCGAAAAAGCCTCCGAGCACCCGGTCTGCCCCCGATCTGGCGCCCAGGGTTATGCAGCACCGGGCCGGGTACGAACAGAGATCAGAGGTGCATGACAGCCGGGTGCCGGCTGCATCGCGGCGGCCGCCGGCCGGTCGCGGCGCTCAGGAGGCGAGGCGACGGCGGGTTGGCGAGCGGCGTGGTGAGCGTCGGGTAGCGCGCGCGTGCGGGCGGACGGCGCCGATCTGGATCGCCGGCGCATCGCTGCGCGATGGCAGGAAGGCCTCCGCCGTCGCGGCAGCGCCGCTGATCGCGACGCGCGGCTCGGCGAACAACTTGAGCAGAAGATTAATGGGCCAACGTGGCATGACGCCTCCCAAACACCCTCGCGGATCGTTGCGCGAAAGAACTGGAGCGGGCGATGGGATTCGAACCCACGACCCCAACCTTGGCAAGGTTGTGCTCTACCCCTGAGCTACACCCGCGTCCGTTCACGGCGCGGGCCAGCGGCCGCGCCGGGGACCTCCTATAGCCAAAATTGGGCTGCCTTTGCAACCGTTGGAGATTGCCAAGGTTACCGGGCGTCGCCCTTGTCGCATCGCAATACAGCCCCTAGAAAATCCGCCTCCTGACGTCGTCCCGCCGACCCAGCACGCAATGGCCGCAACGCCCGCCGATCTGTTCGCCTTGCTCGACCGTCTCGGCATCGCGCACCGCACTGTCGCCCACCCGCCGCTGTTTACCGTTGAACAGTCGCGGGGGCTGCGCGGCTCGATCCCGGGCGGCCATACCAAGAACCTGTTCCTCAAGGACAAGAAAGGGGCGCTGTTCCTCGTCGTGGCGCTGGAGGATGCGACGCTCGATCTCAAGGGCCTGCATCGCCGCCTCGGCGCCGCCGGCCGCTTCTCGTTCGGGTCCGCCGACCTGTTGCGCGTCGTGCTGGGGGTGGAACCCGGCGCCGTCACGCCGTTCGCCGCCATGAACGATGCCGATCGGCGCGTCACGGTCGTGCTCGAGGCCGCCATGATGGCGCACGACACGCTCAACTATCATCCCCTCGACAACACCATGACGACCTCGATCGGCCGCGATGACCTGGTCCGGTTCCTGGAGGCCACCGGCCATGTGCCGCGGATCGAGGCGCTGGCCGAGCCGGCGGGCGCCGAGGCCTCCTGACGTTGCGATTGCAATTGGGGCGGCCATGAACCATCTATCCGGCAGCCCAATTCGAGGCGCCCCGGGTGGGGCGGCAAAATCATGGTCATGCTGCAGAATGGGGGAACCGCCGCGCCCCCGCCGGATGGTCTGGTCAAGGACACGACCACCCAGGCCTTCGTGAAGGACGTGATCGAGGAATCACGCCGCCAGCCGGTGCTGGTCGATTTCTGGGCGCCCTGGTGCGGCCCCTGCCGGCAGCTCACGCCTGTGCTCGAGAAGGTGATCCGCGCCGCCAAGGGCAAGGCCAGGCTGGTCAAGATGAACATCGACGACCATCCGGCCATTCCCGGCCAGCTGGGCATCCAGTCGATCCCGGCCGTGATCGCGTTCGTCAACGGCCAGCCCGCCGACGGCTTTCTCGGCGCTCTGCCGGAAAGCCAGGTGACGGCCTTCGTCGAGCGCCTGATCAAGGATCGGGTCGGCGGCGAGGAGAAGGACCTGCTCAAGGCCGCGGATGCCGCGCTGGCCGACGGCGATCCGGCGCATGCCGCCGATCTCTACGCCAAGGTCCTGCAGGACGACGCCGGTAATACCCATGCGCTTGCCGGCCTGGCGCGGGCCTATGTGGAAACCGGCGCGCTCGAGCAGGCCAAGCAGATGCTGGCTCTGGTGCCTGAAGCCAAGCACAACGAGGCCCCGGTGGCGGCGGCGCGGGCGGCGCTCGAGCTCGCCGAGCAGGCGACCTCGCTCGGTCCCGTGGCCGAGCTGGAGCAGAAGGTCGCAGCCAATCCGCTCGATCACCAGGCGCGCTATGATCTCGCGCTGGCGCTCAACGCCAAGGGACGCCGGAACGAGACGCTCGATCATCTTCTAGAGATCGTGAAGCGCGATCGCAAATGGAACGAGGACGGCGCACGCAAGCAGCTCGTCCAGTTGTTCGACGCCTGGGGGCCGACCGACGAGGCCACCGTCAGCGGTCGCCGGCGGCTGTCGTCGATCCTGTTCGCCTGACCAGAACCGAATGACGTCGAACCGTCATCCCGTTCCGGGTTTCGTTTCGGCATGATCTATTCCGAAAACCGGTATCCAACCCGGATCGGGTCCGGCCCAGGCTTTTTCGGGATCATGCTGCAGCTCTCGTTTCGGGCGGCGGCCCGGTGGGGAGAGCCTCGATGACCATGAACGTGACGTATCACGGGCCCGGCGACGTCGCCGACGTGATCCCGGTGTTTCCGCTGCCGGGCGCCCTGCTGCTTCCGCGCGGGCAGATGCCGCTCAATATTTTCGAGCCGCGCTATCTCGCCATGGTGGACGATGCGTTGCGCTCGGGCCTGCGGCTGATCGGCATGATCCAGCCGGACCCGGCGCATGGCGGTCCGGCCTACCGGCCGGCGCTGTACCGGATCGGCTGCGTCGGCCGCATCACCCAGTTCGCCGAGACCGGCGATGGACGCTATCTCATCCAGCTCACCGGCGTGTCGCGCTTCGCGGTGGACCAGGAGCTGCCGGTGTCGACGCCGTATCGCCAGTGCCGCGTCACCTACCTGCCGTTCGCCGACGACTTCGTCGCCCGCAAGGGTGAGCAGGCGGTCGATCGCGCCGCGGTGCTGCAGGCGCTCACCGCCTTCCTCGAGGCCAACAAGCTCAAGGCCGATTGGGAAGGCATCGAGAGCGCGCCCAACGAGGCGCTGGTCAACGCGCTCGCCATGATGTCGCCTTACGGGCCGGCTGAGAAGCAGGCCTTGCTGGAGGCGCCGGACCTGAAAACGCGCGCCGAGATTCTCGTCGCCGTCACCGAGATCGAGCTCGCCAAGAGCAAGGTGCCGGGCGAAACACCGCTGCAGTGAGGCATGCGCTGTAGGGTGGGTTGAGGCGCGGCACTCGACGCGCCAATGGAAGCGTGACCTCTCGCGCCGAAACCCACCAACGACGTACCCAAGGACGGTGGGTTTCGGCACGCGGCGCTGCGGAAAACGCGATGCCGTGCTGTGCGCCTCAACCCACCCTACGAAGCCAATTCGCAGTCCACCCGCACCACCTGCGGATCGTCCACGTCGGGCACGATCCTGAAGCCGAGATCCTGCGCCAT
>DATFWC010000728.1:0-5582 GCA_035259885.1 Xanthobacteraceae bacterium | reverse complement strand
GACTGGACGATGCCGCCTTCGATCTGGTTGATCAGGCCGTCCGGATTGATGACGAGCCCGGCATCGGTGGCCGCATAGGCGCGTGGCACCCGCACGACGCCGCTGGCGCGGTCGACCTCCACCTCGGCCACCACGGCGACGTAGCAGGCGAGGTTCTTGTATTTGGCAAAGCCGATCCCGCGGCCGCGCGTGCCGTCGCCCTTCTCGCCTTCGCGCCAGCCCGCTTTCTTCGCCGCCGCTTCAATCACGGCGCGGGCCCGCGCGTCCTTCATGTGCGCGAGGCGGAACGCGACCGGATCGGCGTTCGCCGCCACCGCCAGCTCGTCCATGAACGACTCCATGGCGAAGACGTTGGCGTAGGCACCGAGCGTGCGCAGCGCCGACACGCGGATGGGCATCTCCGGAATGAAGTGATGCAGCACGCGCTGGCTGGGGAAGTCGTAGAGCGGGACCGCATTGCGGTCGCCGCCGCCGGCCGGCTGCGGAATGCCCTGGGGCGGCCCGATGTGCTGCGGCTCGCCCATGTACCACGCGGCGAGCACGTTGGTGCCGCTGGTGGACTGCGGCCGCATCGAGTGGGTGTTGCTCCACAGCTCGTACTGCCAGTCGACGATGCGGCCGTCGGCGCCCAGTGCCGCCTTGGCCTGCATGACCATGGCGGCGCCGAAAGGCTCCCAGGCGAACTCGTCGTCGCGCATCCATTGCAGCCGCACCGTACGTCCGGGCGCACCGCGCGCCAGCAGCGCGGCATCGAGGGCGACGTCGTCAGCGCCGTTGTGGCCGTAGCAGCCCGACCCCTCGACATGGATGCAGCGGATGTCGGCCGGCTGCATCTTCAAGGCCTTCACGAGCTCGGCGCGCAGCGGAAACACGCCCTGCGAATGCGTCCACACCGTCAGCCTGCCGTCGCGCAATTCGGCGAGCGCGGCCGACGGCCCGATCGAGGCGTGCGCGATGTACGGCTTGGTGTAGGTCGCGGCAAACGTGCGCGCACCCTCCGGCACCGCCGCCTGCTTGACGCCGATGATTTGGTCCTGGCTGGGAAGCGACTTCAGATGCTCGTACAGGCGCGCCGGATCCGGCAGCTCGGGGCCGCCGGTCCAGCGGGCGCTCTTGGCCAACACGCTGCGGGCCCGCACCGCCTGCTCCTCGCGCTCGGCGATCACGCCGAGGAACGAGCCGTCGCGCACCACCGCGATGACGCCCGGAAGCGCCTTGACCGCCGCCTCGTCGACGCCCTCCAGCGTCGCGCCATAGCGCGACGGCCGCACCACGCGGCCGTGCACCATGCTGGGCCGGCGTACGTCCTGCACGAAGGCGGGGCCGCCCGTCACCTTGGCCGGAATGTCCGTGCGCGGGATCGACTGGCCGACGATGCGGTGGCGCGCGGCCGGTTTCGGCGCCGCCTTGGCGGTCGCCTCGCGCTTGAAATCGGCTTCGGCGGCAAGCTCGCCGTAAGAAACCTTGCGGCCGTCGGCCGCGCTGATCACGCCGTCCGCGACGTTGAGCGCATCGGCTGCAACGCCGAGCCGCTTGGCCGCCAGATCGACCAGGATCGCGCGCGCCTCGGCACCGGCCATGCGCAGGGCGGTGCCGCTGTTCTCGACCGACTGGCTGCCCGCGGTTTGGCCTTCGTTCGGCGTCAAGCCGGTGTCGCCCGACACCATGGTGATGCGGTCGAGCGGCAGATCGAGCTCTTCCGCGGCGATCTGCCGGAGCGCGGTCAGAATGCCCTGGCCGAGTTCGACCTTTCCGGTGAACACGGTGGCGGTTCCGTCGGCGTTGATGCGCAGCCAGGCATCGAGCCGCCGGTTGGTCTGCAGGCTGCCGGGCAGCCGCGCCGGTTCCTGCGCCAGTGCTGCCTTCGGATCGAACGAGAAGGCGACGACGAGCGCGCCCAGGGCGGAAGAAAATTCGCGCCGCGTGAGAGGAGCGTTCATGTCAGATCCTCCCGGTTTCGCGGGCCGCGCGCAGCACGGCCGCGATGATGCGGTTGTGGGTGCCGCAGCGGCAGAGATTTCCGGCAAGTCCCGCGCGCACATCCTGCTCGGTCGGTCGCGGGTTTGAGTCGAGCAGCGCCTTGGCCGACATTATCATGCCGTTGATGCAATAGCCGCACTGGGCCGCCTGCTCGGCGATGAAGGCGCGCTGCAGCGCATCCGGCTTGTCGATTGTTCCCAAGCCTTCAATCGTGGTGATCTTCGCGTCGCCGAGCGACCCGATTTCGGTGACGCAGGAGCGGATGGGCTTGCCCTCCACCAGCACCGTGCAGGCGCCGCATTGCGCGAGCCCGCAGCCGAATTTCGCGCCGTTGAGCTCCAGATCGTTACGTAGGACGTAGAGCAACGGCGTATCCGGCTCGGCCGTCACCGACCGCTCCCTGCCGTTGACGTTCAGACTGATGGCCATGGGCGCCTCCCTTGGCGGATATGCGTGCCCGCCTTGCGAGGTTTATACCAGCGGCTAGCGGGCAAAGGCGAGCGGTCTTCATGCCCGAGTACTCATAGGGGCTACAGCGCAGGAATATCCCCCCGCTCCCAGCCCTCCCGCGTCTGCGCGCGGAATTCGCTGAAACATCCCTGCCCGATGGCCGCGCGCATCCCCGCCATCAGCTCCTGGTAGTAGTGGAGGTTGACGGCGGTGAGCAGCATGGCGCCGAGCATCTCGTTGGCCTTGACGAGATGATGCAGGTAGGCGCGGGAATAGTCGCGCGCGGCCGAGCAGGCGCTGTCGGCGTCGAGCGGGCGCGGGTCATCGGCGTGACGCGCGTTCTTCAGGTTGAGCGGGCCGAACCGCGTGAACGCCAGGCCGTGGCGGCCGTTGCGCGTCGGCAGCACGCAATCGAACATGTCCATGCCGCGCGCCACCGCCTCGATGAGATCTTCGGGGGTGCCCACGCCCATCAGGTAGCGCGGGCGGTCGTCCGGCAGCAGCGGCGCCGTCTCCTCGATGATGCGCAGCATCACGTCCTGCGGCTCGCCCACCGCGAGCCCTCCGATCGCGTAACCGTTGAAGCCCATGGCGACCAGCGGCCCCGCGCTCTGCCGGCGCAGGTCGGCGTGGTCGCCGCCCTGAACGATGCCGAACAGCGCGCGGCCGGGCGGCGCGCGGTCGAACGCACGCTTGCAGCGCTCGGCCCAGGCGAGCGACAGGTGCACGCTGCGCGCAATGTCACTCTCCGCCGCCGGCAGCTTCACGCATTCGTCGAGCTGCATGATGATGTCGGCGCCGAGCAGAAGTTGAATCTCGATGGCGCGCTCCGGACTGAGCTCGTACAGGGTGCCGTCGAGATGCGAGCGGAAGTTCACGCCGCCGTCGCTGATCTTGCGCAACGCGGCGAGCGACATGACCTGGAACCCGCCGGAATCTGTGAGGATCGGATGCGGCCAGTTCATGAAGCGATGCAGGCCGCCGAGCGCCGCGATGCGCTCCGGCCCGGGGCGCAGCATCAGGTGATACGTGTTGGCGAGCACGATGTCGGCGCCGGTGGCGCGGACCTCCTCCGGATATGTGCCCTTGACGGTGGCCTGAGTGCCGACCGGCATGAAGGCCGGCGTGCGCACGCGCCCGTGCGGCGTCTCGATCTCGCCCAAGCGCGCCGCGCCATCGCGCCCGTGGAGACGGAACGAAAAAGCCGGAGCCATCAGTCGCGGAATAGCAGACAGGCGTCGCCGTAGGAATAGAACCGGTAGCCGGCGCGCACGGCATGCGCATAGGCGCGCTGCATCACGTCGAGGCCGGAGAAAGCGGCGACCAGCATGAACAAGGTTGAGCGCGGCAGATGAAAGTTGGTCAGCATCACATCTACGGCGCGAAACCGGTCACCCGGCGTGATGAACAGCGCGGTTTCACCGGAGAATGCGCGCAAGGTGCCGTCTTCGGCGGCGGCGGTTTCCAGGAGCCGCAGCGACGTCGATCCGACCGCGATGATGCGGCCGCCGGCGCGCCGCACGGCATTGAGCGCGTCCGCCGTCTCCTGGCTGACCGTGCCCCATTCGGGATGCATGCGATGCCCGGATGTGTCATCGGCCTTGACCGGCAGGAACGTGCCCGGGCCGACGTGCAGCGTGACGAAATGGAGACCGACGCCGCGTGCGCGCAGGCGCTCCACCACGTCGGGCGTGAAGTGTAGCGCCGCGGTGGGCGCGGCCACCGACCCCTCCTGGCGTGCGAACATGGTCTGGTAGTCGTCGCGGTCGCGCGCGTCAGGTGAGCGGCGCGACGCGATATAGGGCGGCAGCGGCATGTCGCCCCGCTCGTCGATGGCGGCATCGAGCACCGGCCCATGAAACGCGAAGGCGAGCGTGACCTCCCCGTCCTGCCCCTTGGCGTCGACCGTGGCATCGAGTTGGCCGAGGAAGCACACGCGGCCCTCCTCGCCGAAGCGGACGACATCGCCGGGCTTGAGCTTCTTCGCCGGCCGCACCAGCGCGCACCAGCGCGATCCGTCGAGCCGCCTGGTCAACGTCGCCTCGATGCGCGGCTCCTCGCCGCGACCGATGCGGCGGCCGGACAGCCGCGCCGCGATCACTTTGGTGTCGTTGAAGACGAGCGCATCGCCGTGCTGCAGCAGATCCGGCAGGTCGGCGACTCCGCGATCCTCGTATTCCGGCGCATCGCCGGGCCGCACCACCAGGAGACGCGCCGAATCGCGCGGGCTCGCCGGACGCAGCGCGACGCGCTCGGCCGGCAGGTCGAAATCGAACAGGTCGGTGCGCATCCCGGATTCGCTTCACCGCATCCGGGCCAGAAGATCACAGGAATTTGGAGAGACGCTATCGCCCGGACAGCCGGGGCGGATAAGGGTCGCGCCCATAGACCCATTCAGGCCGCACATGGTTGTTCTCGCCCATGAGCACGACATCGGCGTTCTCGCCATGTTCACCGAGCTTCTGCGCGGCATCGATGGCGAACAGCATCGCCTCGTTCTTGCTCTTGTACGGGCCATACTCCTCGTCGTCGAACTTGATCATCCACACGTCATCGTGCTGGACGACGAAATAGCGGGATTGGGTCATAGCCTCCCCCTTTTCGACCTATAGGGATCGTATCACAACGTTACCGTGAAGGGGATGGTTCCTGACACCTCTTGACCAAAAGAATTCCCGGCCGCCGCCCAACAATTGCCGCGTTGCGGCTCGTCGAGCAAAAATCTTCTCCGGAGGGGAAGCAGAAGAGCATGTCCGACTCCGGCGAAAATTCCGCGCCCTCGGCCCGGCTCCAAGCGATGTCGGGTATACGACGCCCCATGAGATAAACGTACGCCTATGCCGCGACGGTGCGCCGCACGACCACCAACGCGTCCAAGACCGCGCCCTAAGTCCCCACCGAATCACGAGAACATTGCCGTTCGGCGGCGCGGTCCGGCGATTGCGACGACCTCCCTTTCGGCACGCCGCGAGAATGCCCCGCTGACGTCAAACCGAGTTCATACAGCGCGCGTATCCGGACCTTTGGCGACGCTCCCACCGGCAGGAGGCTCTCGATGGGAACTGTCATGATCAAGTGCCCGCAAACAGGGCGCGAAATTCCGACAGGATATGAAGCCGACCCCACGCGCTTCCGCGCTACGCCTGTGTTCT
>DATFWC010000727.1:0-4234 GCA_035259885.1 Xanthobacteraceae bacterium | reverse complement strand
ACGCTGTTGTCGATCGACCATTGCGTGCGCTTGGGGTTGAAGCCTTCGTTGACCGACCACACGCAATTCTTGGTCTCCACCTCCCAGGCGTATTCCACCGCTTCCTTGGGCTTCTGGGTCGCCTCCATGATGATCGGCACGACCTTGTCCTTGTCGTGATAGATCGCGCGGTTGGCCTCGATCATGGCTGCGATGGTGTCGCGCAACAGCGGACGGTCGCGCGCGACCCACTCCGTGGAAGCGCCGTAGGCGTTGAACATGTAGTCGGGCAGCAGCTCGACCAGCTGCACCAGGTTGTTGAGCGCCGGCTTCTGTTTCTTGGCGAGGTAGACGTCCTCGGGATGCAGCGCCACGCCGTCGATCTGGCCGGCCACGAGCCCGGGCAGCCGCCCGGCCGTCGGGGCCGAGATGAACTGCGCGTCGTCGACCGTGAGGTTGGCGGTCTTCAAGACCTCGCGGCCCATGCGCCAGTTGAATCCACCGACGCCGCCGCCGGTGGCGCTCAGGCGCTTGCCCTTGAGATCGGCGGCGGTCTTGACGGTCTCCGACACCATGTAGGCCTGCGGCATGCGCGGGGCGAGGCCCCAGATCTGCTGCACCTTCATGCCGCGGCCGATGGCGACGTCGCTGACGCTGATGATGGCCGAGCCCTGTGCCGCCGCGACGTTGGCGGTCTGCGACTGGCCGCCCTCGAACTGGATGACGTTGGCGTCGATGCAGCGCTTGGCGAACAGGCCGAGCGCCTTGGCGACGTACGGCGACGTATGCACCACGTTGGGCGGCGCCACCGATACGCCGACATTGATCTTGCGCATGGTCGGGCAATTGGGCGCGCCCTGCGCCGCGGCCGCCGCCGTCATGGCGCAAACCATCAGCAGCGTGCAGCCGAACGTATGAATCTTCGACACCATCGTCCTCCCGTCGATTCCTGTCTCAATCTTCTTCCGCCACCAGCGTCCACGGCGCCACCGTGCGCTCGAGCAGGCGCAGGAGCGCCGTGAGCGTCACGCCGAGCAGCCCGAGCGTCACGATCGGCACGAACATCTTGTCGACCTGATAGGTGCTGGCGGTGCGCACGATGAGGTAGCCGACGCCGGAGATCGCCGTATAGAGGTCGGCCAGGACCATGCCGATCAGGCCGCGCCCGACCGCCAGGCGCAAGCCGGTGACGATGAACGGCAGCGCGCCCGGCAGCACGATATTGGCCCACAGCTGGCCCTCGCTGCAGCGGAACGAGCGCCCGACCTCGATCAGCTTGGGGTCGACGTTCTTGACGCCCTGGTACGTGTTGATCGCCATGGGGAAGAACGCGAACAGGAACAGGATGACCACTTTTGCCGTGGTCTCGTATCCGGTCCACAGCACGATCAACGGCACCAGCGCCACACTCGGGATGGAATAGAGGAATGTGATGTAGACGCCGAGCGCCACGTCGGCGATCCAGAAGCGCGCCAGCAGCAGCCCGACTGCGATGCCGACGATGGCCGCCAGAGTGAGCCCGATGGCGAGCACGACCAAGCTCGGCGCCAGATAGGTCCACAGCTCGCCGCTGAGAATCATCTGCACCGCGGCGACGGCGACCAGGCTCGGCTTGGTGAACAGGACCGGGTCGATGTGGCTGCCCAGCACCTCCCACAGCGCCAGCACGACCGCCACCGAGACCACGCGGATGACGATGTTCTGGACCTGGCGCTTGCGCCGGCGCGCCGTTGCCATCCTTTGCGCACGGACGCGATCCTCGCTCGTGTCAACGGCGACCGCACCGGTGTCGACGGCCGTGCTCACGCGACCTCCTTGCGCAGCCTGCGCGCGTCGGGGCTGTGCAGCTGGTGCCAGATATGGGCGCGCAGCTCGGCAAAGCGGGAATCCGCCCGCACGGTCTCGACGTCGCGCGGCCGGCCGAACGGCATCTCGATCACTTCCTTGATGCGGCCCGGGCGCGCCGTCATCACGGCAACGCGGTCGCCGAGCAGAATCGCCTCGTCGATGGAATGGGTGATGAACACCATGGTCTTGCGCTCGTCCGGCGTGTTCATCAGCGCCAACAGCTCTTCCTGCAGGATTTCGCGCGTCTGGGCGTCGAGCGCGGCGAACGGCTCGTCCATCAGCAGGATGGACGGGTTGATGGCGAGCGCGCGCACCAGCCCGACCCGCTGCTGCATGCCGCCGGAGAGCTGGTAGGGATAGTGGCGCTCGAACCCGGCGAGCCCGACCAGATCGAGGTAGTGGCGGACGCGCTCGGCGATGACGGCGCCCGGCGCGCGCGCCATGGCCAGCCCGAAGGCGGCGTTCTCGTACACGGTCTTCCACGGCAGCAGGCCGAAATGCTGGAACACCATGGCGACGCCGGGCGGCGGGCCGTTGACCGGCGCGCCGTCGACCAGAAGCCTTCCGCTCGACAGGTCGATGAGGCCGCCGATGCTGCGCAACAAGGTGGTCTTGCCGCAGCCGCTCGGTCCCACGACGCACAGGATCTCCTGCGCCCGCACCGCCAGGCTGAGCTGGTGGAACGCCACCACGGTGCCGTCCAGGAACACTTTGCTGGCGTTCTCGGCCAGAATGGCGGGCGCCTCGCGCGCCGCGGCCGTTGGGGCGCCGGCAGACGTCTGCGTCGATCCGTTCATCGTGCCCGCCCCTACTGCGTCTGAGTGACCACCTGCTTGGCAATGGGGCCCCACCGGCCGATCTCCTGCTCGACGAAGGCCGTGAACGCCTCGGGCGACATTTTCTCCGTCTCCATCGCCTCCTGGTCGAGCTTGCGGCGCACGTCGGGATGATCGAGGGCCTTGATGATCTCCTGGTTCAGCCTGTCGACGATGCTTTTGGGCAGGTCGGCCGGCCCCGAGACCGAGAACCACGTGGTGGCGACCAGATCGTCGTAGCCCAACTCCTTGAAGGTGGGCACGTTGGGAAAATCGGGCAGGCGCTTGGCCGACGACACGGCCAGCGGAACGACAGAGCCGGCGCGAATCTGCGCGTGCGCCGTGGTCCAGGTCATCGAACCGACCTTCACGTGGCCGGCAATGAGATCGGTGATCGCCTGGGCGGCGCCCTTGTAGGGAATGTGCTCGAGCCGGATGGTTTCCTTGCGGCCCCAGTATTCGGCGACCAGGTTGCCGAGCGTACCAGCGCCCGGCGACACGTACCCCCGCGCCTCCTGGCTGGTCTTCGCCTTGGCGACCAGCTCCTTGAGCGAGGCGACGCCGAGCGACGGATGCGCGATCATGACGATGGGCGGACCGCCGAGATAGGCGACGTGAGTGAAGCTTTTCATCGGATCGAACCCGGCATTGGCGTTGATGGCGGGTGCGATCACGTGCGAGGCGATGCCGGAGATGACGAACGTGTAGCCGTCCGGATCCGCACTGGCGACCTGCTGCGAACCGACCAGGCCGCCGGCGCCGCCACGGTTCTCGACGAAAAAATTCTGCTTGAGCGAATCACTGAGGCGTTCGGCGACGAGACGCCCAAGCGTGTCAGCGCTGCCGCCGGGCGCGAAGGGCGCGACGATGCGCACGGGCCGCGCCGGCCACTCCTGTGCGGCCGCGGGGCCCGGGCCCACAAAGAGCGCGGCCAGAACCACGCCAGCAAGGCGAATATTCATAGCTGGCATGCACCTCCCTGCGCGCCGCCCATAGGTCCAGTAACGCAGGCCCCGCCGCGGTGCAACCGCGGCCCCCTGCCGCGCCCTCCAGGGCGTTGCGCCACGGAAAGGCCTCGCATTGGCGGTTTACGGGTACCGGACAATTTCACTATTATTCCAGTTCCAACCGGAATTCCGCGGCGCACGGATTGTTGAATTGGAAGAACCGTAACCTGCGTTCCAAAGTCGACGAGCGCCGCTAACGCCCGCAAGGGAGGACAGGAATGGCTCGTTTCACACTAAATGGACAAACCAAAGAGGTCGACGTCGACCCCGCCACGCCCCTGCTGTGGGTGCTGCGCGAGCAGGTCGGCCTCACCGGCACGAAATACGGATGCGGCATTGCACAATGCGGCGCCTGCACGGTGCACATCAACGGCGAAGCGGTGCGCTCGTGCTCGCTGCCGGTGAGCGAGGCCGATGGCAAGCAGGTCACCACCATCGAAGGATTGGCGCAGAACGGCGTGCTGAACCGGGTGCAGCAGGCCTGGCTCGATCACGACGTGCCACAATGCGGCTACTGCCAGGCCGGCATGATCATGGCGGTGACGGCGCTGCTGCGGTCGAAGCCGAAGCCGACCGACGCCGACA
>DATFWC010000726.1:0-3246 GCA_035259885.1 Xanthobacteraceae bacterium | reverse complement strand
CCATGCCGCCGGACCACGTCACCGCGTTCCGCAGCGCCGCTGGCGCCTTGGGCGTCGCCGTGACCGAGATCGGACGCTTCGCGGGTGGCGAGGGGACGCGGTTTATCGATGAGGATGGGAAGGAGAAGACCTTCGCGCGCGTGAGCTACAGCCATTTTTGAAGTTGGCGCCGCGTCCTCGTAGCCCGCATGGAGCGAAGCGTTCTATGCACCAAAGCCGCGGAGACGGCCGCCTTGCGTTAATTACGGCTAACGAATGCGTCAGGGCGGGCGCCTGTTGTGGTTCTCGGTCTCCGCGCGAGCCGCCTCCTCCTCCGGTGTCGCGCTGGCGATGAATACGTTGCGCCAATCCCTCTCACGCATGACACCGGCCAATATGTGCTTGTGCTCCAGCAACGCCGGCGCCCGACCTTGCGCTCGGCCCGCAGCCGGATCTCGCAAGCGCGGCGCTCGGCTTCGACGTTCAGGTTCAGAGCAGGCCCCACCGGGACCGGCCGGTGGTGCCGCCCGCCCCGAGCGCCGCGAACTGCTGGCTATTAGCTTCTTCGAAGGCGGTTGATCGTCGGCGCGCTGCGGCGGATGGGTGATCAACGTTCCAAAGCGGAACGTTGAATTTGGCGCACCGTCCAGTGGGTGCGCGCCGTTTCAACGGGGATATTCCCAAGCAGAATCGTTTGCCGAAAGGGCGTCGAAGAACCGACCGGCGACGTCGCGCTCGCGCGTACTCATCGGCCTGTCGTCATTGTATGCGAAAGCGGCGACGACCTTCATGGAAATCACTTTCGGTATCTTCTACCCCAAATGGGGCTAGTGCCCCCCGGTCCATCAACCATCCTATCCGTATGCAGCGACGCCGGGAAGGTTTGTCGCCCCGGCGTTCCTCCTTCCGTGGAAGGTGTCATGTCGGATGCATTTTTCCGCGAGGCAGCAAAATCCATTAAGCGTGACATGGATGAGTTGCAGCGACTGCGTCAGCAATTCAAGGACCCAGCACTGCAATATGCCTTGGCTATACTGGATATCATTGCGTCGTCGCTGGCTCGCGGTGTCAAGCACTATGACGCCTCGGGTGTTCTCCTGGTAACGCCGCGGCAGATACTCGAAGCAATCGTCAATGGCGAGCCGGTGGTGATGTACAGACCACAGCAGGACGAACCCATCACCGTGGTGTGGCGCCCCGCCACAGTCGCGACGGAGGGAGAGCACTGAGATCAACCCTGATCGTTCTGTCCGCCATGCCGCGGCCTCCCGACATTCGAGCGCGCGCGGGTCGAACGCCAGCACCTGGCGCAGCACCGCATCCGACCAGGCCCAACGCACCTTGGGCGTAGGCGAATTCGATGAGCGGCGGCGAATAGATGATCTTGCCGTTGTCGCCTTTGACGGCCACGCCATCCTTGAGCCACGGTCTTGCCGGCGGCTGCGCCCAACTCTTCCCGTTTTTTTCGTGGATGGCGATCTCTTGGACGACCATGTGCAGGTCGACGAACGCGATCGAGGCAAAGCCCCGCAGCGTGCCGCGGCACACGGGCTTCTAACCGACGCACCGCAAGTTCGCTTTGCCGCTCATCGCCCGCCCTCGCTTGTCGGCGCGGGTGGCGCGGCATAGAGTGGCACTGCTTGTGTTTTGATGCTACCTGCCGCTCCGGGTGTCGGCTCTCCGGGGCGGCTTTGCTTTGTCTGCACGGCTCGCCTCCATCACGGCCGGCGAGCGTGTGACACCCGCCGGCGGGAAACCCCGGAAAACTGCGGAAAGTTTTTCCGAGGTGTGACAGTTCGAAGCCGTTGTTATCGCGGTATTGTCAGCTTCCGAAGCGGAATGCGGAGATTGCCCATCCGGATCGCCGGGCTATTCGCAGACGCTGCACCCGGATTTCGCTTCGCTCCATCCGGGCTACAGATCGGCGGACCGGGCACCCGCATTGAAGCCGCATGGCCCCTCTGCGCTATAATGAACCGGCTTCAGGAGAAATTCGCAATGCACGACACGACGGCGGTGCCGGTGAAGAAGACAGCCACGGGAAACCTGGCCAATCCGCGCTACGAGGCGCTGCAGCGGCGGTTTCCCACCACCGCCTATCTGCGCGAACGCGCCCGCCGCCACGTCCCCAACTTCGCCTTCGAGTACATGGACGGCGGCTCCGGCCGGGATGGCGGCATTGCCCGCAACTGGAGTGCGCTCGATGCGGTCGAGCTGGTGCCGCGCTACGGCGTCACCACCGGCTTGCCGCCGGTCGAGATCGAGCTGTTCGGCCGCCGCTATGCGGCGCCGATCGGGATCGCCCCCATGGGCGGCCCTTCCATCGCCTGGCCGGGCGCCGACCACTATCTCGCCACGGCGGCGCAGGCGGCGCGCGTGCCCTATGCGCTGAGCACGGTCGGCGGCATCACCATCGAGCGCGCTGCCGAGATCGCCCCCGACGTGTTCTGGTTTCAGCTCTATCGCTTCGCCAAGGACGAGCATCGCGTCGGGTTCGACCTGGTGAAGCGGGCCGATGCGGCCGGCGCCCATGTCCTGATGCTCACCCTCGACGTGCCGGTGCGCACCACGCGGTCGCGCGAAGTGGCGAGCGGCATCACCTATCCGTTCCGCGTTGGCCCGCGCATGGCGGCGAGCGCCATCACGTCGCCCGGCTACCTGTGGTCGTTGTGGCGGCACGGCATTACCCGCTTCGCCTGCCTGGCACCCTATGCGGGTGGCGACGCGGGGATAAATGCGATGGCGAGATTCATGCAGGGCGAGCAGCGCGGCGCCTTCACGTGGGACGAAGTGGCGCGCTTCCGCGAGCGCTGGAAGCGGCCGCTGGTGCTCAAGGGCATTATGCATCCGAGCGATGCCGAGAAGGCGGTGTCGCTCGGTGCCGACGGCATCGTCGTGTCCAACCATGGCGGGCGCCAGGTCGAGGGCCTGCCCGCCGCGATCGATGCGCTGCCGGCAGTCGCCGCCGCGGTCGGCAAGCGCGCCACCGTGATGATGGACAGCGGCGTCCGCAGCGGTCTCGACGTCGTGCGCGCCATCGCGCTCGGCGCCGACGCGGCGTTTGCTGGAAAGGCGTTTCTGTGGAGCGTGGGGGCGCTGGGCGCCGACGGGCCTGCCCATGTCATCGACATCATGGTGGACGAGATGCGATCGGCGCTCGGCCAGATCGGCGCCCGCAACCCCCTGGAGGCGCGGTCGGTGGTCGTGCGCCACCCCGGCGCGCTCAACTTCGAGTCGAACCGGTAGGCGCAAATATCTGAAATCTGA
>DATFWC010000725.1:0-6486 GCA_035259885.1 Xanthobacteraceae bacterium | reverse complement strand
GCAGAGTTGCTCGACGCCGACCGGCCCGCGCGCGTGGAATCGTCCGGTCGCAATCCCGATCTCCGCCCCGAAACCGAACTCGCCGCCATCGGCGAACTGGGTCGAGGCGTTGTGCAGCACGATCGCCGAATCGACCCGCGTGAGGAATTTTTCCGCCGCCGCCGCGTCGTCGGTGACGATCGCATCGGTGTGGTGCGAGCCGTAACGATCGATGTGGTCGATCGCCGCATCGACGCCGTCCACTACCCGCGCCGCGATGATGGCGTCGAGATATTCAGTCGGCCAGTCTTCCTCGACGGCGGGCTTCACGCGGCGGTCGACCGCCTGCGTTGCGCCGTCGCCGCGCACTTCGCATCCGGCCTCGAGCAGCATGGCGACGAGCGGCTGCAGGTGCGTGGACGCGACGGCGCGGTCGACCAGCAGGGTTTCGGCGGCGCCGCAGATTCCGGTCCGCCGCATTTTCGCGTTGAGCACGATCTTCTTCGCCATGTCGAGGTCGGCGGCCTTGTCGACATACACATGGCAGACGCCTTCGAGATGGGCGAACACCGGCACGCGCGCCTCGGCCTGCACGCGCGCCACCAGGCTCTTGCCGCCGCGCGGTACGATGACGTCGATCGCGCCGTTCAGTCCCGACAGCATGAGGCCGACGGCGGCACGATCGCGCACCGGCACGAGCTGGACGGCGTCTTCGGGCAGACCGGCTGTCTTGAGGCCGTCCTGGAGCGCGGCATGAACGGCACGCCCCGAGCGAAAACTCTCCGAGCCCCCGCGCAGGATCACCGCGTTGCCGGCCTTGAGGCACAGCGCGCCGGCATCGGCCGTCACATTGGGCCGGCTCTCGTAGATCACGCCGACGACGCCGAGCGGCACGCGCACGCGCTCGATCCGCATTCCGTTTGGACGGGTCCATGTCTCCGTCACGGTGCCGACCGGATCGTGCAGCCCGCGCACCACGTCGAGACTATCCGCCATGGCGGCGACCCGCTTCTCGTCGAGCGCGAGGCGGTCGATGAAGGCCGCCGTTGTGCCGGAAATTTTCTTCGCCTCGGCAATGTCCTCGGCATTGGCGGCAAGGATGTCGCGGCGGCGGTCGCGCAGGGCCTGCGCCATGGCGGCAAGGGCGGCATCCTTCTGGGCCGTGGGCGTGAGTGCCAGGATGTGCGCAGCGGCACGCGCGCGGGCTCCCAGCCCGGCCATTACGGCGGCCACGTCGGGATCGGATTCGACCCGGCGGGCGTTGATGCTGGCGGCCTCGGCAAGGCTCATGGGCCCAAATCTCCTGCGGCGCTTGCGGCCGTTTCTAGCATGCCGGGCGCCGGCGGCGCCAACGAATAGGATCCACATTTAATGGGCCAAGTTCTCATCGCCACGTCGGGCTGGCACTATGCGTCGTGGTGGGGTCCGTTCTTTCCCGAGAACATCCGGAAGAAGGACGCGCTGATTTACTATGCGTCGCAATTTTCCGCGACCGAGCTCAACGCACCGTTCTATCGCACGCCGACGGTGGAAGCCGTGCGCGGCTGGGTCGAGCAGACGCCCGACGATTTTCTGTTCGCCTGGAAGGCGTCGAAATTCATCACCCACTGGAAGCGGCTGAGCGAGCGCTGCGAGAACAGCATCGCGCTTCTCGAAAGCCGGTTGAAGATTCTTGGCCGCAAGGCCGGGCCGGTGCTGTTCCAGCTGCCGCCGCAGTTCGGAGTGAACCGCGAACGGCTCGCCTCGTTCCTGAAAATGCTGCCGAAACGCCGGCGCTACGTGTTCGAGTTCCGCCACCCGAGTTGGTACGACGACGCGATCCTCGACCTGTTGCGCGAGCGTGACGTCGCGCTCTGCATCTCCGATCACCACCATGCGCCGGCGCGCTGGGAGGTCACGGCGCGCCACGTCTATTTGCGGCCGCACGGTCCGGGTGGCCGCTACCAGGGCAGCTACCGCGCCGATGTGTTGCGCCGTTGGGCGCTCGGCATCTGCCGCTGGCAGCGCGAGGGCCGCGACGTGTTCTGCTTCTTCGACAACGACCAGAAGAGCGCGGCGCCGCGCGATGCGCGGCGGCTGGCCGAACTCGTGGGGCGGAGCGCAAGCGCCGCCGCCTAGGGATGTAGCTTCGATCGACTAACGCAATAGGTGCATGGCAGCCCATCGTGCACGACATGAAATAGGGGGTCGCGGCCGGGTTTGGTTCGGTGGGGCCGGGTAAAACCGGGAGACTCAGTATGCGTATCTTGATACTTCCCGCCGCGACCGCGGCCGCGATGATCGCGTTCTCGCCGCCGGCCATGGCCCAGCAACCCCTGATCTACCCATGGTGCGCGCAATACGAGGAGGGCGCCAATTGCGGCTTCACGTCGTTGCTCCAGTGCCAGCAGGCCTTGAGCGGCAACGGCGGATTCTGCGAACCGAATAATGCCCTGGCGGCTCCGTTCGCCGCGTTGTCCATCCCGCCGGGACCGACCGTGCGGTCCACCACCGGCAGCGCGCCACCACGTCAGCGCGCCTCACGGTAGCGGCACACCTGTCACGTTGACGTCAGCGGTGCGGCGCGCGGGGCGTCGTCGCCCGTCTGACGTCGATCGCATGATCGTGAGCAAACGATTCTGGCGGCGGGCGGTATCTGCGTGCCTCAACGACGCAGGGCGCCCGCCATCACGGTCGGGATCGACGCCACGGCGAAGGCGGCCGAGGCGAGAAAGACCGCCTGTGGATTTCCCTGGTCCATCATCCAGCCGAAGATCAGCGGCGCCACCATGCCGGCGATGTTGAAGCCGGTGGTTACGAAGCCGAACACTTTGCCGAACGAGCCGGCAGGGGTCACGGCGCGCACGAGCATGTCGCGCGACGGCATGATCAGGCCCTGGAACAGGCCCGCAGCGGCCATCAGCAGGATCAGCAGCGGAGCCGCGAGGTGAAGCAAGGCGATGGCCGCCACGGCGAGCGCGCTGGCGAGAAGTCCGGCGATGGCAATGCCGTCGTGGCGCTTGGTGCGCACGGCGGCGTAGCCGCCGAGGAGGACGCCGAGCGCACTCATCAGCAGATAGGCGGACAGCGCCAGGTTGGCGACCGCCAGCGGCGTGCCGCGCAGCGCTTCGAGCGCCACCACCGAATAGTTCTGCACGCCGCCACTGGCCAGCGACAGCATGATGAAGAACACGAAATTGAACAGGATCGGCGGAGCCAGCAGGAGCCGCCAGCCGCTGCCGCCGGCCGTGTCGTCATCCCGCGTCTTCGCTGGAGCGGCGGGCTCATCGCGATCGGTGAGAACGCCGCCCATGGCGACGAGCAGCGCGGCGACCGCGAAGCCGAGCACGGCGGCGCCGAAAAAGGCGCCGCGCCAGCCGAAGCGCTCGGCCAGAAACAACAGGCTCGCCGGCGCCACCGCCGAGCCGAGCATGCCGGCGAAGGTGTGGATCGAATAGGCCCGGCTCATGCTCGGCGCCGACACGCGGTGCGACAGCAGCGCATAGTCGGCCGGGTGATACACCGCGTTGGCCAGGCCGAGAGCCGCGAAGCTGGCGACGAACAACCAGAACCCGGGCGCGAAACTTGCCAGCGCGAGCGCTCCGGCGCCGAGCAGCAGTCCGCCGACCAGCATGGCGCGCGCGCTGACGCGGTCGACCAGGAAGCCGGCCGGCGTCTGCATCGCCGCCGAGATCAGGTTGAAGGCAGTGAGCGCCATGCCGAGCTCGACATAGCTCACGCCGAACTCAGCCCGCACCAGCGGGAACAGTGGCGGCAGAACCAGGATGTAGTAGTGGCTGACGAAATGCGCCGCGCCAACCAGCGTGACGACGCGCGTGTTGCGGGCGGCGGCAGGTTCGCCGACAAGGGTGGCTGGTGTCATGATCGCGAGTTTATCCCGGCTTCGCAAAAACCACCCATGCGGGAGCGGAAGCCCTCGCCTGCGGCGGGTCGAGCCGAACCCGCGGAACGAACATATTTCGGCCATTCCTTGACGTATCTGCCACGGATCACTATACCGTGCGCCTCCCCGAGGATTTGGGTTTGGGCCCGCGCGGCGGGTATTACAGATTGAGGGATTTGCCATGTCGCGGCGGTGCGATCTGACCGGCAAGGCGGCGCAGACCGGTCACAAGGTGAGCCACTCGAACCGCAAGACCAAGCGGCGGTTCCTGCCCAACCTGTGCAACGTCACGTTCATCTCGGACACGCTCAACCGCTCGGTCCGGCTGCGCGTGTCGGCCAATGCGGTGAAGTCGGTCGACCACCGTGGCGGTCTCGACGCCTTCCTGATGAAGGCGCGGGACGAGGAATTGTCGCCCGAGGCGCTCGACCTCAAGCGCGAGATCGCGAAGAAGCGCGCCGCGGCGAGCGCATAAACTTCGGTCTGTACCGTACCCAATAAGAGCTTTGGTCGTCCCCGCGACGGCGGGGATCCATGACCACCGTCAGAGATCGTTTGCCAACGCCGGTGATCATGGGTTCCCGACTGTGCGGGAACGACAGCGGCTCACTCCTCGATCAGCGTGAACTGCAGCAGGATGGTACGCTGGATCGGGGAAAAATTGTCGTCCGATACCAGGGTGAGCACGGTGTCGCCGCCCGCCGTGCGGTGCACCGACAGGCCTTCCATGTTGTCGATCTCGTAGCCCATGTCGGCGTACACCAGCACCGGGCCGTCGACCAGCGCGCCCGGCTTCACGCTGGCCAGGGGAATGCGCCGCATGCGCATGGCCACGCCGCGCAGCAGCGAGTACCGGCGCTCCAGCAGCAGGAGATCCCCGCCGGACAGCAGCGCGCAGTCGCTGACATCGAAATCCTCGCTGCGCTTGACCGCAAACGCGCCCGGGCTCGGTCCGCCGATGAGAAAGGCCTTCAGGTTTCCCTGGTCGTCATACCCGCGCTCGGAAATCGCGATCAGCGTGCCGGCGAGCGGAAAGCCCTTGGGCACGAATTCCAGGGCTTCGATGCTGCCGTTGGACGGCAGGCGTTTCATGCCGGGCGGTACCGCAATCGCCTGCGCCCGCGCCATGAGTCCGTGCCGGCCATAATCGAGGCGCACGATCTGGTGCACGCGCTCGATGCCGACGTAGGCGGTGCCGCCGTCGAGCGCGATCGATTCCGTGTCGTACCAGCGCCGCGCCGCCAGCGGCTTGCCGTCGAACCCCAGAATCGGCGCCATTTCGGCGTCCGCAATGCCGGCGGGGCGCATGCCCGCATACGTGATGCGGCCGCGCAGCCAGCGGCCCTGGTCGGTGAGGGCAAGAAAATGCGCGCCGTCGGCGCCGACGCGGATCGCCGACACGCCGCCGAATTCCTTGTACCGGGAAGTGAGTTCGAGGCCGCCGCGGAACTCGAGCTGGCCGAAGCGGCGGCGCGAGGGATCGCGCGGCTCGAACGCCGAAATCGGCCTCCCGCGCACCTCGATGGCGACCGGCGGCTCGGCCAAGCGAGGCTTTTCCGGCTCGGCGAGGCCGGCAAACGAGCCGAGCGCAAGCACCACCACCGCGGCGGCGAACGCGCTTTTATGCCAGACCTTGCGGATGGGGCGCGGCCGGACCGGCTCGACCGGCATGCTCACGCGTGCAGCCTCCGCCGCACGCCGGAAACCGGCTGCGGCGCGACGTTCTCGTCGAACAGCTCCGCCAGTTTTTCCGTCATGGCGCCGCCGAGCTCCTCGGCATCGACGATGGTGACGGCGCGCCGGTAATAGCGCGTGACGTCGTGGCCGATGCCGATGGCGATCAGCTCGACCGGCGAGCGCGTCTCGATGTCCTCGATCACCCAGCGCAGGTGGCGCTCGAGATAATTTCCGGCGTTGACCGAAAGCGTCGAATCGTCGACCGGCGCCCCGTCGGAGATCATCATCAGGATGCGGCGGCTTTCCGGGCGGCCGAGCAGGCGCTTGTGCGCCCAGTCGAGCGCCTCGCCGTCGATGTTCTCCTTGAGCAGGCCCTCGCGCATCATCAGGCCGAGGTTCTTGCGCGAGCGCCGCCACGGCGCGTCGGCGGCCTTGTAGACGATGTGGCGCAGGTCGTTGAGCCGGCCGGGATTCTGCGGCTTGCCGGCGGCGAGCCAGGCCTCGCGCGACTGGCCGCCCTTCCACGCGCGGGTGGTGAAGCCGAGGATCTCGACCTTGACACCGCAGCGCTCGAGCGTGCGCGCCAGAATGTCGGCACAGGTGGCCGCCACCGTGATCGGACGGCCGCGCATCGAGCCGGAATTGTCGAGCAGCAGCGTCACCACGGTGTCGCGGAAATTCGTGTCCTTCTCCTGCTTGAACGACAGCGGGTGCAGCGGGTCGACGATGACGCGCGACAGCCGCGCGGGATCGAGCACGCCCTCGTCGAGGTCGAATTCCCAGGCGCGGTTCTGCTGCGCCAGCAGGCGACGCTGCAGGCGGTTGGCGAGGCGCGCCACCACGCCCTGCAGATGCGAAAGCTGCTTGTCGAGATAGCCACGCAGCCGCTCGAGCTCCTCCGGCTCGCACAGATCCTCAGCGCCGACCACCTCGTCGAACTTGGTCGT
>DATFWC010000724.1:0-13635 GCA_035259885.1 Xanthobacteraceae bacterium | reverse complement strand
CGTTGAAGCAGGTCGAGAACTGCTCGAACAGGTGGTGCAGCCGCGTGTAGCGGTGCGGCTGCATCACGGCGATCACCTGCCCTTTCGTCGATTCGCGCGCGGCGCGCAGCACCGCCGTGATCTCGACCGGGTGATGGCCGTAGTCGTCGAACACCGTGACGCCGTTCCACTCGCCGGTGCGGGTGAAGCGGCGCTTGACGCCGCCGAAACCTTCCAGCGCCCTGACGATCTGCGCGTCGGCGATGCCGAGCTTGTGCGCCACGGCGACGGAAGCGGTGGCGTTGAGCGCGTTGTGACGGCCGGGCATGGGCAAGGTGAGCGCGCGGATCTCGTGGACGGTGTCGCCCCAGCGGTCGCGGAACAGGACCGAAAAGCGCGACCTGCCATCGACGTGGTCGAGCTCGACGAGGCGCACATCGGCCTGCGGATTCTCGCCGTAGGTGATGATGCGGCGGTCCTCGATGCGGCCGACCAGGCTGTGCACCACCGGGTGATCCGTGCACATGACGGCGAAGCCGTAGAACGGCACGTTCTCGACAAAGGAGACGAAGGCCTCCTGCACCGCCTCGAAGGTCTGGAAGTGGTCGAGGTGCTCGGCGTCGACATTGGTGACAATGGCGACGTCGGCCGGCAGCTTGAGGAACGTGCCGTCGGACTCGTCGGCCTCGACCACCATCCAGTCGCCGGCGCCGAGCCGGGCGTTGGTGCCGTAGGCGTTGATGATGCCGCCGTTGATCACGGTGGGATCGAAATTGCCGGCGTCGAGCAGCGCCGCCACCATGGACGTGGTGGTGGTCTTGCCGTGGGTGCCGGCGACCGCCACGCACTGCTTGAGCCGCATCAGCTCGGCCAGCATCTCGGCGCGGCGCACCACCGGCAGGCGCGCGGCGCGCGCCGCCGCGAGCTCGGGATTGTCGCGCTTGATCGCCGAGGAGACGACGAGCACGTGAGCGCCCTCGACGTTCTTCGCCGCATGGCCCACCGTGACGGCGATACCCTTGTCGCGCAGGCGCTTGACGTTGGCGCTGTCGGCCACGTCGGAGCCGCGCACCGTGTATCCCAGATTCTTCAGCACCTCGGCGATCCCGCTCATGCCGATGCCGCCGATGCCGACGAAATGGATCGGACCGATGTCCTGCGGGAGCTTCATGCGCCTGGTCCCTCGGGGTTGCCACGCCGCCGGCCGGCGGGCCGACGGGCCGGCCGGACGCGGCGAATCGCAGCCCCTGGTCTAGACCATGTGCGGCCGGGTGGGAAACCGCACGGCGGGCGGCATGGTAAAGGCGACGGCCCGGCCGGGGGCATCCGGGCCGGGCCGCCGGGTCGGTCGCGCCGGGCGCAGCCGGCTCACTCGGTGGCGCGCTCGACCGTGACGCGGGCGTCGCCGTGGTTGTTGAGATAGAACAGGTGCGTCAGCCAGGGCAGACCGATCTCCACGTCGTTGACGAAGAGGAACAGCTCTCCCGCGTGGCGCGGCGTCACCGTCGCGGTGTAGCGCGCCCGCCTCACCTTATCCTGCACCATGGTCAGACGATGTTCATCGAGTCCATGGCCGCCGATGCGGGCGATCGGCTGGAACCAGTTGGCGTCGAAGTCACGCTTGAGCGCCTGCGCCGGATACATCGGCCAGGTCATTTCGGCGAGGCCGAAGCCGTGCGGCGTCGTCGCGATGCCGTCGTCGGACCATGGCGTGCCGGTCTCGATGGCGATCTGATAGGTGACGCCCTGCTCGAGGTGAATGCCGCTGGCCCAGCACGGCGACCTGGTGGCAAAGGGCGCCTCGGCCGTGTGCGCCACGGGACGCAGTTGGGTGGTTCTGGTGCCGTGGCACACCAAGCCGAGCGAATTGGCCACCGTGAAGGCGGCGCGGTTGAGCCCGACGAAGCCGCCATAGACGAGCGCGATCAGCAGAATGAAGGGAATGACGTGGCGCTTGGTGGCGCCGATCAGCTTGGGGTACCAGGGCTTCGTGCGCAGCCGGAACACCCGGCTGGTCGGCTTCGACCCGCGCAGCGGCTCCCACTGGCTGAGATTGAGCGTCCACAGCGTGCGCATGGCGTCGTTGATCTGGGTTCCCAGGTTCACGCCGCGCTGAACGAGCGCGGCGACAAGCAGGCCCAGTCCGGCGAACCAGGCCGGATAGCCGGCATAGATGTCGACCCACGACTTGGCGAAGCCAGGCAGGAACGAGCCGGCGAGCTCGATGACCGGCGACAGAAACGCCGCCCAGCTCGCTGTGCCGGTGTCGGCGTTGATCGTCACATCAGGCTTCCGCACGATGAGAGGGAACAGAACGAAGCCCGCGGTGACGAAGAGCGTGAGGAAATAGTTGACACGGCGATGCCAGACGCGATCCCACACGTGCTCCTGCACCTCGGCGCGTTTCTTCGCCTGCTCGCACGACTCGTACGGATTGTCGGCCGGCTCGAGAATTCTTCCCTCGTCATTGACCACGGCATATTTTCCGGGAATGCAGGCCGGCGCGTATCCGTGCGCGCCGTTCTTGATGCGCTCGAACACGCTGCAGTGGATTTTCGGGATCGCCACCTCGACTTCGTACGGGCTGATCCATGAGCGGGCGACATTGCACAGATCGTGGATCTTGCGTGGCCCGTAGCGATAGTAGCCGCCGAACCCGCGGCGCGAGTCATAGAGGCGGCCGTCCTTGTCGCGGCCGGAGCGCGCCTGCCGCACCATGTCGGGATCATGCACGGGATCGAACGGCCCGGTCGCGGCCGGCCCCCACGGCGGGTTTTCCTTCAGCCGCAGGCCGCACTTCCTGGCCTCGGTGAGGATCCAGTAGAACGGGATGTAGGCCAGCGCGTCGTCCGGATAGCCGCCGCCCACGTTGGAGTGGACGCCGGAGAACCAGACCTGGCTGATCCGCTCGTCCTCGACCCAGTACTCGAACTTGCCCTTCGGGCCGCGTCGCGGCAGCGCCGGCACCACATGCTTCTCCGACCAGATGAGCGGGTGGAAGGTGGTGCGCTCGTCGTCGATCGCCAGCGCATGACAGGCGCGCCGGATGTGTTCCGAGGGCTCGCGGTTGGGCAATTCGAGCGGCCAGATCCACTGGCTGATGGTGGTGGTGAGCTCTTCGATCGGCGACCCGTAGGCGGCGACGGTGTCCCACAGGCCGAGAAAGCGGATCTGGACCGGATGGATGCGCCCGAGCTTGGCGTAGGGCTTCCAGTTCTTGCGCCGCTCGTCCCAGCGGTCGCGCAAGCGCAGGAAGGCGTCGCGCAGGCGCCGCAACGGATATTCGACGCGAAGCAGCGTGTGGAAGCGCTCGGCACGGTAGGCGCGGTAGGCCGACTTGACGTTGCGGCGCAGCTCCGCCTCGGATTCGTATTCCAGGAGCCCCTGGCTCTCGATGAGGCCGGTGACGACCCGGATCGTGTAGGCGCCGCGGCTGAATCCGAAGGCAAAGATGTCCACGCCCGGCTCGTAGTTGCGGCACAGGAAGGCGTAGAGGTCGAGGACGTTGCGCTTGAGTCCGTAACCGAACGCGCCGCCGATCAGGGCCAGCGGCTTGAACGACGACGTGCCGACGCCGTCGTCATAGATCGCGATCTGGTCGGAGCCGGTGAGATCGAGCGCCTGGAACGTGCGCCACACGTTGGTGCGCCACACGCTGGCGGCGCTGTTCCCCGTGCCGTCCGACAGCAGGATGATGTTCTTCTTCGCGGCGACAGGCTGCGTCTGCAACGCTTGTTCGACAGGACGCGTGATCTGGTCGAGCATGATGTTTCCCCAAGGCAGGCATTGCGCCGGCACAGGATGGGCGGGGAGCACAGCCAGAGGGTGTGAGCGGGTTCACAGCACGCGAGAGCAATTCGCAACCGCGCGGTGCGGCGCCTTGGCGCATGGCGCCGCCTATCGCGGCTCGAGCGAAATGACTTTTCTTCGAATCGTCATCTCGCTCTAACTACACTTGGAGCATGATCTTCTCCGAAAACCGGTATCCACTTTTCGGGATCATGCTCCGGCCGCCGGCCGGCGGCGGTCAGCCGAAACGGGCGACGCGCATCACCAGGTCGGCCAGGCGGTCGGCCGCGTCGGCGGCGCCCGCCGTCCTGGCGGCGGCAGCGAGCGCGGCCAGCTTTTCCGGCGCCTTCACGAGACGCGCGATCTCCGCGGCCAGCCGGTCGGGCGTGAACAGGTTTTGCGTCAGCAGCAGGGCGCCGCCGGCCTGTGCCAGCACCCGGGCATTGGCGAGCTGGTCCTGGTCGAGCGCGCCCGGCAGCGGCACCAGGATGGCGGGCCGCCCGACGGCGGCGAGCTCGGCGACCGTGGAGGCGCCGGAACGCGACACCACGAGCTGCGCCGCCGCCAGCCGCGCCGGCAGGTCGGAGAAGAATGTCTGGACCTCGGCGGGAACGCCGATTTTCTGGTAGGCGGCGGTGACGCGCGACAGATCTTCGTCGCGCGCCTGCTGCACGATGGCGAGCTTCTGCCGCAGGTCTTCGTCCAGACGCGCGATGGCCTCGGGCACCACGTCGGCGAGCACGCGCGCGCCCTGGCTGCCGCCGACCACGAGGAGACACAGGCGCCCGTCCGGCCGCGCGGCCGCATACGGCATGGCGGAAGCCGCGAGGACGGCCGGACGGATCGGGTTGCCGGTGTGGGTGGCTTTGGCGGCCAGCGCGGGGGTGCGGTCGAGCACGCCGGGAAAGCTGGTGGCGATGGCGGTGACGCGCGGGGCCAGGAAACGGTTGGCGCGGCCGATCACGGCGTTGGCGTCGTGGATGACGGTGGGGATGCGGCGCCAGGTGGCGGCGAGCACCGGCGGGATGGTGGGATAGCCGCCGAACCCCACCACGGCGGCGGGCTGTACCTGCCCGAGCAGACGCCAGGCGCGCAACGTGCCGAAGCCCAGGATGGCGGCCGTGCGGGCGAGCGCCACCGGATTCTTTGCGCGCACCGTCTCGCTCGGAATCACGTGGGTGGTTTCGGCCGGAAAGGCCTTGCCATAGCGGGTGGCGCGCTCGTCGGTGGCGAGGTGCACGCGCAGGCCGTGGCGCCCGAGCGCATCGCTCAGGGCCTCGGCCGGGAACAGATGGCCGCCGGTTCCGCCAGCCGCCAGCACCACCAGCGTATTGTCCATGGATCGCCCATCATGCGCGATGCGCGGGCTCGACCCGCGCATCCGGCAAAAGCATAGCTCAATCGAGGAGACGGATGGCCGCGTCAAGCTGCCCCGGACCCCATCCGGGGCCCGGCCACGCCGCACGGAGGCGGGCCGTCAGTCGGCTCTCCCGGCCTGGTTGCTGCCCAGCATTTCCGCACGCGGCCGGCCGCGCATGAGCGCCAGCATCATGCCCATGCTGTAGGCGAGCGAGATCAGCGACGAGCCGCCGTAGGAGATGAACGGCAGTGTCATGCCCTTGGCGGGGAGCAGGTGCAGGTTCACCGCCATGTTGATGGCCGACTGCAGGCCGAACAGCATGCCGAGGCCGGCGACGGCGAAGCGGGTGAACGGCTCTTCCGCTCGCAGCGCGTGCAGCAGCGCGCGCAGCACGATGACGGCGAACAGCGCGACCAGCACGAGGCAGAGGATGATGCCGAACTCCTCCGCCGCCACCGCAAACACGAAGTCGGTGTGGCTGTCGGGCAGGATGCGCTTCACGGTCCCCTCGCCGGGACCCCTCCCCAGCCACCCGCCGCGCGCAAAGGACTCGAGCGCGGTGTCGACCTGGAACGTGTCGCCCGATGACTTGTCGAGGAAGCGCTTGATGCGCAGCGCCACATGCGGGACCGTGAAATAGGCGCCGGCAAGCCCGGCGAACGCGGTGCCGGCGAGACCCGCCACCCACACCCAGCGCATGCCGGCCATGAAGAACAGCGCGCTCCACACCAGCACGATCAGCATGGTCTGGCCGAAATCGGGCTGCAGCACCAGCAGGCCGACGACCAGGAGCAGCAGGGCGAGCGCCACGCTGTTGGCCGGCATTTCCGGGCGGCGCGCCGATTCGCCGAACAGCCATGCGATGAGGATGACGAAGGCGGGTTTCAGGAACTCGGAAGGCTGGATGTTGATGCCGGCGAGCACGATCCAGCGCCGCGCGCCCTTGACCTCGGCGCCGAACACCAGCGTGGCGGCGGTGAGCACGACGCTCAAGGCGAACACGACCAGCGCGACGCGGCGGATCTGGCGCGGCTCGAGGAACGAGGTGGCAATCAGCACCACGACGGCGGGTGCCAGGTACATCACGTGGCGGTTGACGAAGTGGAACGGGTCGAGCCCGATGCGCGTCGCCACCGGCGGCGAGGCGGCGAGCGAGAGCAGGATGCCGCCCAGCATGAGGGCCCCGATCGCCGCCAGCATGAGGCGGTCGATGCGCCACCACCAGTCGGCGAACGGCGTGCGCTCGGTGCGCGAGGTCATGAGGACTCTCCTGTAGGGTGGGTTGAGGCGCATCGCACAGCATGGCCTTGCCGTCGCAGCGTCGCGCGCCGAAACCCACCGTTTCCAGAGCCGTCGCTGGTGTGTTTCGGCGCGCCATGCCGCGAACTTGGTCGCGAGCCGAGCGCAGCGCCTCAACCCACCCTACGGCGCGTATCAGTCCTGCGCGGATATGGTTGCCAAATCCTTAACGGCCGGTCCTGGCGAACCGGCTAAGCGGGTTTCACCCCGCTCAACGCCTGCACGAGGTCGCGGAAGGCGGCGCCGCGCACCTCGAAATTGGGATACTGGTCGAACGACGCGCAGGCGGGCGACAGCAGCACCACCGGCTCGGCCACCGCAGAGGCGCCGGCATCGCGGGCAGCCTGCTCGACCGCGCGGTCGAGCGTGCCCGCCACGGCGTGCGCCACCTTGCCGTCGAGCGTGCGGGAAAATTCTTCCGCCGCCTCGCCGATCAGGTAGGCCTTGTGGATGCGCGGGAAGAAGTTTTCGAGCGACGTGATGCCGCCGGTCTTGGCCTTGCCACCGGCGATCCAAAAAATGTCGGAGAAGCTGGCGAGCGCGCGCGCCGCCGCGTCGGCATTGGTGGCCTTCGAATCGTTGACGAACAGCACGCGGTCGCGGCGGCCGACCTGCTCCATGCGGTGCGCCAGACCCGGAAACGAGCGCAGTCCGCTCTGGATCTGCGCGGGTGTCAGGCCGAGCGCGAGCGCGGCGCCGGCGGCGCAGGCGGCGTTCTGGGCATTGTGCAGGCCGCGCAGCGAGCCGATGCCGCCGATATGGGCGACCGGACGCGCGGTGCCGCCGACGGCGTGCATAATCTGCTCGGCCTCGACATAGAGGCCGTGGGCGAGCGGCCGGCGCACCGACACGCGCACCACGTTGCGGCCCTGGCGCTCGAGGCGGTCGGCGGCAGCCTGGCAGAACTTGTCGTCGACGCCGACGATGGCCGTGCCGTTGTCCGGCACGCCGGCAACGAGACGCTCCTTGATGGCCGCGTAGTTTTCCAGCGTGCCGTGGCGGTCGAGGTGGTCCTCGCTGATGTTGAGCAGGATGCCGACGGTGGGATCGAGCGAGGGCGCGAGGTCGATCTGGTACGACGAGCACTCGATCACGTGCGCGCGGCCGGGCGCCGGCGGCGCCAGCGACAGGATCGCGGTGCCGATATTGCCACCGAGCTGCGCGTCGTAGCCGGCCGAGGCGAGCACGTGCGCGGTGAGCGCCGTGGTGGTGGATTTGCCGTTGGTGCCCGTGATGGCGACGAAAGCGGCATTGGGCGCGGTCCGCCGCCGCTCGCGGCAGAACAGCTCGATGTCGCCGATCACCTCGACGGCGGCGTTGCGCGCGAGCCCCACGGTCCAGTGCGGCGCCGGATGGGTGAGCGGCACGCCCGGGGCCAGCAGCAGCGCCGCGATGGTCGACCAGTCGATGCGCCGCAGATCTTCCGTGGCGATGCCTTCGCCATTGGCCTGCGCCAGCTTCTTCGGGTCGTCGTCGAACGCCACGACGTCGGCGCCGCCCGCCTGCAGCGCGCGCGCGCTGGCCAGGCCGGAGCCGCCCAGCCCGAACAGAGCGACCCGGCGCCGCGCGAAGGTCGTGACCGGGATCATGCCGGCGCTCGATTGAACGCACATGGGCAGCCACGGACTCCACCTCTCCCCGCGTGCGCCAGGGCTATCGCATATGCGTTGATATCTTGAGGTGCAAGGCAAAGCCACTTGCTCCACCTCGCCCCGCGTGCGGGGAGAGGTCGGATTCCGAGCGCAGCGACGGAATCCGGGTGAGGGGGCGTAGCCGCGAGTCTGAGCTTGTGGACAAGCCCCCTCACCCGATTTGCTTCGCGTCGCCAGGGCTCCGCTCGCAAATCGACCTCTCCCCGCACGCGGGGAGAGGCGGAGCAAGCGGCGCGCGCGTTGCCAACCTCCAAGCAGCGAGCCATATGGGATAGCCCTTCCGCACGCGGGGCGAGGTGGAGCAAGTGGCATCGCCTGCGCGGCACGGGAACTGGACGAGGCTGCAGCGCGGTCATCGCAGCTTCAGCGTGGACAGGCCGGCGAGCGCGAGCACGATCGAGATGATCCAGAAGCGGATCACGATCTGCGACTCGGTCCAGCCGAGCTGCTCGAAGTGGTGGTGGATCGGCGCCATCTTGAAGATCCGCTTGCCCGTGAGCCTGAACGAGACCACCTGCACGATCACCGACACGGCTTCGAGCACGAACAGGCCGCCGACGATCGCCAGCACGATCTCGTGCTTGGCGGCGACCGCCACCGAGCCGAGCAGGCCGCCGAGCGCCAGCGATCCGGTGTCGCCCATGAAGATCGAGGCGGGGGGCGCGTTGAACCAGAGGAAGCCCAGGCCCGCTCCGAGCACGGCGCCGCACAGCACCGCGAGCTCGCCGGCACCGGCGACATAGTGGACCTGCAGATAGTCGGCGTAGAAGGAGTTGCCGACGAAGTAGGCGATGAAGCCGAAGCTCAGCGCCGTGGTCATGACCGGGCCGATGGCCAGCCCGTCGAGGCCGTCGGTGAGGTTCACGGCATTGCCGGCGCCGACGATGATGACGGCGCCGAGCACGATGAAGAACCAGCCGAGGTCGACGATCAGCTCCTTGAACACCGGAAAGGCCAGCGAGGTGGCGAACGGCGGGCGGCCGAGGCTGGCGAAAGCGTAGCAGGCAACGAGCGCGATGAAGAACTCGATCACCAGGCGCGCCTGGCCGGCGAACCCGCCATGGCTCTGCCGCGTCACCTTGAGGTAGTCGTCGTAGAAGCCGACGAGGCCGAAGCCGAGCGTGACGCCGAGCACGATCCACACATAGGGATTGGCCGGATTGGCCCATAGCACGGTGGCGACGAGGAGGCCGGAGAGAATCATCAGCCCGCCCATGGTGGGGATGCCGCGCTTGGTGGCGAGGTGCGACTGCGGCCCGTCGGCGCGGATCGGCTGACCCTTGCCCTGGCGCAGGCGCAGGTGATCGATGATCCACGGACCGAACAGGAACACGAAGATCAGCGCCGTGATCATGGCGCCGCCGGTGCGCACGGTGAGATAGCGGAAGACGTTGAGGACGTTGATCCGGTCGGAGAATTCGATCAACCAATACAGCATTATGCTTCTAGTGTCCCGATTCCGAAGTTCGCCAGAAATCGCTGCACCCTCTGATGCGAACTTCGGAATCAAAGGGACACTAGCAAGTATATGCCTGCTAGCGCGGTTTTGGATTTGAAGTTCCTCGACGAGTTTGCTGCAGACCGGGAGGAACTTCAAATCCACCACACTAGAGCGAGATGACTTTTCTTCGAATCGCCATCTCGCTCTAAGTTATGCTTGGAGCATGATCTTTTCCGAAAACCGGTACCCACTTTTCGGGATCATGCTCTAGCCTTGCGCCGACGCCTCTTCGAGAGTGCGGCGGCGATAGTGGTGCGCCAGCGCCTTGACGATCGGTCCCATCTTCGAACCGAGCGAGCCCTTCACCATCATGGCGTCGCCGTCGGCGACCGCCGCGATCACGTGCGGCTCGAGCGCGGCCGCGCTCTCGGCATAGCCGCCCCGGCGTTCGGAGGGAAGAGCGTCCCACAGGGAATGCATCATCGGCCCGGCGCAGAACACGAGGTCGAGGTCGTGCGCGATGATCGGCTCGGCCAGGCCGCGGTGCAGATCGGCGGAGGCGGGCCCGAGCTCCAGCATGTCGCCGAGCACGGCGATGCGACGGCCGCTGCGCCCGATCGGCGCCTGGCCGAGCACGGCGAGCGCCGCGCGCATGGACGCCGGGTTGGCGTTATAGCTCTCGTCTATCAACAGTGCGCTGCCGCCGCCCGGCAGGCTGAGTGCAAGGCGCTGGCCGCGGCCGGTCGGCGCTTCCAGCGATGCGAGCGCCAGCGCGGTGAGCGCAAGATCGGCACCGGCGAGCGCCGCGGCGGCGAGCACGGCGAGCGAGTTCTGCACGACATGGCGGCCGGGGGCGCCGAGCCGGTAGGCGATGTCGGTGCCGAGAATGCTCGCGTGCACGGCCGACGAGTCGGCGTGCAGCGATGCCTGCAGCACGCGCGCATCGGCGTCCGCATGCTCGCCGAACGAGACCACGCGCGCTCCGGCCGCCTGCGCCGCGCGCGCGAGCCGCGCGAACTGCCCGTTGTCGCGATTCAGAACAGCAGCTCCGCCCGCCTCGAGGCCCAAAAAGATCTCCGCTTTGGCGTCGGCGATCGCCTCGACCGACCCGAAATATTCGAGATGCACCGGCTCGACCGTGGTGACGATGGCGACGTGCGGGCGCACCAGGCGAGTGAGCGGCGTGATCTCGCCGGCGTGGTTCATGCCGATCTCGAACACGCCGAACTGGGTGTTCTCCGGCATGCGGGCAACCGACAGTGGCACACCCCAGTGATTGTTGTAGGAGGCGATCGAGGCGTGCGTGGCGCCCGATTTCGCCAAGGCAAGGCGCAGCGCCTCCTTGGTGCCGGTCTTTCCCACCGAGCCGGTGACGGCGATGATCTTTGCCGCCGTGCGGGCGCGCGCGGCGCGCGCCAGGTCGGTGAGGCCGGCGAGCACGTCGGCCACGACCAGCAGCGGCGCATCGGCGGCGAACTGCGCGCGCTTGTCGCGCGCCACGACCGCGAGCCCGGCGCCGGCCTTCAGCGCCGCCGGCACGAAGTCGTGGCCGTCGCGCGCGTCACCCTGGATGGCGAAGAAGGCGTCGCCGCCGCCGATGGTGCGGCTGTCGATCGACAGGCCGGACACGGTTTCCGGCAGCGGGCCGACGCAAGTTGCGCCCATGGCCTGCGCTATGGCCTTGACGCTCCACGGCGCCGAAGAACTCATGCGACCTCTTCCTCGAGCGCGGCCTTGACGGCGGCGTGGTCGGTGAACGGCAACACCCGGTCGCCGATGATTTGGCCGCTTTCATGGCCTTTGCCCGCCACGAGCAGGACGTCGCCGGGGGCGAGCGCCGCAACAGCGCCACGGATTGCCTCGCCGCGGTCGCCGATCTCGACCGCGCCCGGCGCGGCGGCCAGGATGGCGGCGCGAATCGCCGCTGGATTCTCGCTGCGCGGGTTGTCGTCGGTAACGATGACACGGTCGGCGCGGGCGACCGCGATGGCCCCCATGATCGGCCGCTTGCCCTGGTCGCGGTCGCCGCCGCAGCCGAACACCACGACCAGGCGGCGCTTCACGTAAGGTCGAAGCGCCTCCAGCGCCTTGGCCAGCGCGTCTGGCTTGTGGGCATAGTCGACGAAGATCGGCGCCCCGTTCTTGTCGCCCACCAGTTCGAGCCGGCCCTTGGCGCCCTGGAGATGCGCGAGCGCCGCGAACACGCGCGCCGGATCGCCGCCGGTCATGAGCGCGAAGCCGGCCGCCACCAGCGCGTTTTCCACCTGGAAGGCGCCGACCAGCGGCAGCCGCACGTCGTAGGTACGGCCGTCATGGGCGAGCGTCAGCCGTTGCGCGAAGCCGTCGATGCTCGATCTGACCGGAACAATGTCACGGCCGCTGCGCCCGACCGTCATCAGGCGCAGGCCGCGCTTGAGCGCGGCATCGACGAAGGCCTGCGCCTCTTCCTGGTCGGCCGCCACCACAGCGCCGGCGCCGGCGGGCAGCAGATCCTCGAACAGGCGCAGCTTGGCCGTCACGTAGGCGGCGAGCGTCTGGTGATAATCGAGGTGATCCCGCGACAGGTTGGTGAAGCCGCCCACCGCCACGCGCACGCCGTCGAGGCGATGCTGGTCGAGCCCGTGCGACGAGGCCTCGATGGCGAGGTGCGTGACGCCGTCGCGGGCGAGCCCATCGAGGCTGCGGTGCAGTTCGACCGGATCGGGCGTGGTCAAGGAGCCATAGACCTCACGGCCGGGCGCCACGATGCCGACGGTGCCGATGCTCGCCGCCGGGTGGCCGAGCGCCTGCCAGATCTGGCGGGTGAACGCCGCGACCGACGTCTTGCCGCTGGTGCCGGTTACCGCCGCGATGGCGGCGGGCTGTCGGGGGTGCAGCCGCGCCGCCGCCAGCGCGAGCGCGCGCCGTGCGTTCCTCACCTGCGCGAAGGCGACCGCATCGGGCAGCGCCTCCGGACGATGCTCCGCCATGACGGCGGTGGCGCCGGCCGCAATCGCGGCGCCGGCATATTTCAGGCCATCGGCTTTCGTGCCCGCGATGGCGACGAACAGGTCGCCCGGCCGCACCTTGCGGCTGTCCGCCGTCACGCCGCCGACGGGAAGCGCAGCGAAGCGCGGGTCATACGCGGCATCGGCGGGCAGGAGATCGGCGAGCTGCATGCCGGCTGTATATTGCTCCGCCTCTCGGGTGTCATCCTGGCCCGAAGGCTGTAGCCCGCATGAGCGCAGCGACATGCGGGAGTGGCTTGTCCCGGATATCGCTTCGCTCATCCGGGCTACGGAAAGGCGGTCCGGGACTTGGTTCACTGTCCCTTGGCCAAGATCAGCCGGTCGGCCGGCGGCAGGTCGAAGCGCGGCTCGATGCCGAGCATGGGGGCGATGCGGGCGATCACTTTTCCCGCGGTCGGGCCGGCATTCCAGCCGGATGTAGAAAAGCCGAACGTCTCCTTGAGTCCCTGCGGCTCGTCCAGGATGATGAAGATCTGATAGCGCGGCTTGTCGGCCGGCAGGATGGCGGTGAACGTGGTCAGGACCTTCGTCTTCGAGTAGCGCCCGCCGATCACCTTCTCGGCGGTGCCGGTCTTGCCGCCGATGTAGTAGCCCTTGACGTCGGCCTTGGTGGCCGAGCCTTTCTCGGCGTTGAGGCGCAGGAGATAGCGCATCTTGTCGCTGGTCTCCGGCTTGATCACCTGGGTCGCCAGCGCCCGCGCCTCCTGCTGGGTGCGCTTCATGAAGGTCGGCGGAATGAGATAACCGCCGTTGACCAGCGCGTTGATTCCCATGGCGGCCTGCAGCGGGGCCACCGACAGGCCGTGACCGAACGCGATGGTCACGGTGTTGAGCTCGCCCCAGTGCTTGGGCACCAGCGGCTCTGCGCTCTCGGGCAGCTCCGTGCGCAGGCGGTCGAGCTGGCCGAGCTTGCGCAGGAACCATTTGTGGTGCTCGACGCCGAGCGCCAGCGCCATGCGCGCGGTTCCGATGTTGGACGAATAGGTGAAGATTTCCGGCACCGTCATCACGCGGTGCTGGGCGTGGTAGTCGTGGATGTTGAAGCGGCCATAGCGCAGCGGCACGCGCGCGTCGAACGTGGAGTTCAGCGTCACCTTGCCGGAATCG